>CAZDYB010000006.1:0-21953 GCA_964509045.1 uncultured Akkermansia sp. | reverse complement strand
CGTGTGTTTGGTGTGTTTCGTGGTGAGCCCATCGATGGGGATTCGGACCACGAAATGCACGAAAGGGCACGAAAAGGGAGGGGGTTCGGGAGCCGTGGGAGGGTGTCTCACACACGAAGGCACGAAGGCACGAAGGCACGAAGAAGACGGAAGGGGTGTGCCCGGGCTACTGGAAGTCGCTGCGGTGGTCAGCGGGAGTGTTGAGATCCTTTCGTGTGTTTGGTGTGTTTCATGGTGAGCCGATCGATGGGGATTCGGACCATGAAATGCACGAAAGGACACGAAAAGGGAGGGGTGACTTTCGTGGCGACGGATCGAATGGGTGGGGACATGGATCAGGCGAGGAGATCGCGGACGACGTTGGCCTCTTCGACGCCGGTGAGGCGTTGGTCGAGGCCCTGGTTCTTGAAGATGAAGCGGCGGTGATCGATGCCGAGGCAGTGGAGGAGGGTGGCGTTGAGGTCGTTCACGTTCACCGGGTTTTCCACGATGTTGTAGCTGAAGTCGTCGGTCTGGCCATAGACGGTTCCGGGGCGGATACCACCGCCGGCGAGCCACATGGAGAAGTTCCGGGGATGATGATCGCGGCCGTAGGTTTCGGCGGTGAGTTTGCCCTGGGAATAGACGGTGCGCCCGAATTCGCCGCCCCAGACGACGAGGGTGGAATCGAGGAGGCCGCGTTGTTTGAGGTCGGTGACCAGGGCAGCGCAGGCCTGGTCGGTATCGAGGCACTGGTTGCGGAGGGCGGTGGGGAGGTTGTCGTGTTGATCCCAGCCGCGATGGAGGATCTGAACGACGCGGACGCCCCGTTCGACGAGGCGACGGGCGAGGAGGGCGGAGTGGGTGAAGCTGCCGGTGCGTTTCACATCGGAGCCGTACATTTCGAGGGTGGCGGCGGATTCGCCGGAGAGATCGGTGAGTTCGGGGACACTGGACTGCATGCGGAACGCCATCTCGTACTGGGAGATCCGGGTCTGGATTTCAGGATCACCGAAGGTCCAATGATGCCGGTGGTTCAATTCATTGAGGGCATCGAGCATGTGACGTCGGTCGGTGGGGAGGACGCCGGGCGGGTTCTTGAGGTAGAGGACGGGATCGCCGGAGCCGCGGAGGGCGACGCCGGTGTAGCGGGTGGGGAGGAAGCCGGAACCCCACATGCGGGAGAAGAGGGCCTGGCCATTGCCGGAGGAGGGGAAGGACGGGGTGAAGACGACGAAGGCGGGGAGATCATTGCTTTCGCTGCCGAGGCCATAGGCGAGCCAGGAGCCGATGGAGGCCTTGCCGGGGACTTCGCTGCCGGTCATGACGAAGGTGCAGGCGGGGTCATGATTGATGGCATTGGTGAAGACGGAACGGACGACGGCGATGTCATCGACGATGCGTGCGGTGTGGGGGAGGACTTCACTGACCCAGGTGCCGCTGCGGCCGTGCTGATGGAAGGCGAAGCGGGAAGGAGCGACGGGAAAACGGTCCTGACCGCTGGTCATGGTGCTCAGCCGCTGGTTCATGCGGACGGAGTCGGGAAGGTTCTTGTCGAAGTATTCCTTGAGCCCGGGTTTGTGGTCCCAGAGATCGATCTGGGAGGGGGCACCGTTCATGTGGAGATAGATGATGGACTTGGCCTTGGGCGCGAAGTGTGGGAGGCCGGGCAAGGGCGGGTGGACGGGTCCACCGAGGGCGCCGGGTGAGTTGGCGAGTAGTCGGCGACCGGCGGGTGAACCGGCCATGAGCCAACCGAGTGCGAGACCGCCGAAGCGGAGGCCGGAGTTTCCGAAGAACTGGCGCCGGGTCTGACGGGAGTGGAATTCGAGGAGTGGATCCATGGGAAAGAAGTGGTTGGGGAACGGGATCAGTTGCGGGTGAGGGTTTCGTCGAGGTTGAGGAGCAGGTTGGCGACGAGCGTATAGGAGGCGAGTTCGGCGGGATCGAAACCGGAGGGGACAGGAGACTCGCCGAAGGCGATGGCCTTGGAAGCTTCCCCGGGGGCGGAGCGATAGCGGTTGAGATGCCGGGTGAGGGTTTGGGAGACGACGGAGAGTTCGTCTGGGGCGGGTTGACGGGAGAGGACGGTGCGCCAGGCGAAGCGGATCCGGTCGGCGGGTGTTGGGCCGCCTTCGGCGAGCATGCGTTGGGCGAGATTGCGGGCGGCCTCGAAGTGCTGGATGTCGTTCATCAGCTGGAGGGCCTGCAACGGGGTGTTGCTGCGTTCGCGGCGGGCGCAGGAGCCTTCGCGATTGGGGGCATCGAAGGAGGTCATGAAGGGGGGCGGCGCGGTGCGCTTGAAGAAGACGTAGAGGCTGCGGCGGTAGAGGGCTGGGCCGGAGTCCTGTTGGTAGTCGCGGGTATTGGAACCGACGAAGCCGACGGGTTCCCAGATGTTGGGGGGTTGATAGGTTTTGACGCCCTTGCCGCCCATCGTGAGATCGGCGAGGCCGGAGACGAACAGGGCGTTGTCGCGGAGTTGTTCGGCATCGAGCCGGAAGCGTGGGCTGCGGGCGAGCAGACGGTTGTCGGGATCGCGGGCGAGGAGATCGGGGGTGACGCGGGAAGATTGTCGATAGGTGGCGGAGGTGACGAGGAGACGGATGAAGGCCTTGGTGTCCCAGCCGGTGTCGCGGTAGTGGAGTGCGAGCCAGTCGAGGAGATCGGGATGACTGGGCATTTCGCCCTGGGAACCGAAATCCTCGGTGGAGCGGACGAGGCCTTCGCCGAAGAACTGTTGCCAGAGACGATTGGCGGCGACGCGGGCGGTGAGTGGGTGGTCCGGGCTGAGGAGCCAGCGGGCGAAGTCGAGGCGGGTGGGGGTGCCCTCGGACTGGAGCGGAGGGAGGACAGCTGGGACACCGCGGGTGACCTTGTCGCCGGGTTTGTCATAGGCGCCGCGGATCATGATGAAGCTGTCGCGGGGTTTCTCCAGGTCCTTCCAGACGAAGGTGGAGGGGATCATGGCCTCGCGCTCGCCGCGTTGCTTTCGCGCCTGCTGGAGTTCTGTGGTCAGGGGCGTGAAGGCCTCGCGGGAACCGGCATGGAAACGGGCGAGGTATTGTTCGCGAAGTCCGGCGACCTGATCCGGGGTCCGGTTGGTGGAGGCGACTTCCTTGAGGACCTTGCGGAGCGGAGCGGGCAGATCGGCGACATCGCGACCCTGCTGTTGCTGAAGCCAGGCGGCGAAGGACTGGGTTGGGTCCTTGGCGGGATCGAGGGTGCCGACCACGCCGGCGGCATCCCAGGAGACCGTGCCGCCGAACTGGGTGAAGGCGATGCCCTGGATCTTGTCACCGGGCTTGAGCCCGACCTTGTCGGCATCGAATTCGAGCCGGGTCCAGACACCGGCTTCGGGCAGGGGCCCGCCGTGGGCGCGCTGGGTGGTTCCCTTGGCGCCCCAGTCGATGGCATCGATGTCGCCCCAGGCCATGCGATGTTTCCAGTCATCGGTACGGAACTGGATCATCAGGGTGCGGGGAGGATTGGCGGGATCGAGGAGGACATGGACGAAGAGGCGCGGGGAAGCGGGGATGTCGAAGGGAGCACCGCCTTCGAGGACATCCTGGGCGAGTCCGGCGTCGGTGCGTTGGAGGGCGCGATTTCCCTGCTGGACCGGGGTGGCCTCGGAGCGGTTGACCCAGCGGCTGGGCTGGCCGGGGCTGGCGGAGATCTTCCAGCCGGCGGGGACATCGTCATCGACCCAGGTGACGGAGAGGGGTTTGGGTTCTGGGAGGGGCAGGTTGTCGGCAGGATCGGAGTAGGGAGTGGCCTTGGCCTGGGCAACGATGCGGGATTCGATGTCGTTCAGGCGGGCATCGAGGAGGGCGAGGGCGGCTTCGTCTTCGGGCGAGGCGAGTTTCTTGATGGGGGGAGTGAGGAGGACATTGCCGTCCATGGCGGGATCGGCGGCGCTGTGGAAGAAGGCGTAGAGGGAATAGAATTCGCGGTGGGAGATGGGATCGAACTTGTGGTCATGGCAGACGGCGCAACCGGCGGTCAGGCCCATCCAGGTCTGGACGGTGGTGGAAGTCCGTTCGACGGCGTAGCGGAAGACGAACTCGGCATCGATGGAACCGCCTTCGCTGGTGGTGACGTTGCAGCGATTGAACCCGGTGGCGATCCATTGATCGAGGGTTGGGTTGGGGAGGAGATCGCCGGCGAGCTGTTCGATGGTGAACTGGTCGTAGGGCAGGTTGCGATTGAAGGCGGCGACGACCCAGTCGCGGTAGGCCCACATCTGGCGTTCGTTATCGAGATGAAGGCCGTGGGTATCGGCGTAACGGGCGACATCGAGCCAATGCCGGGCCATGCGTTCACCGAAGCGTGGTGAGGCGAGCAGGCGATCCACGAGCCGTTCGTAGGCGCCGGGTGCGGAATCTGAAACGAAGGCATCGACCTCCTGCGGGGTGGGTGGGAGGCCGGTGAGGTCGAGGGTAAGGCGGCGGATGAGGGTGGCGGGGTCGGTTTCGGGCGAGGGTTGGAGGCCTTCCTGCTGGAGACGGGCGTGGATGAAGCGGTCGACGGGATTGGGGGTGGGACTGAAGGCGGGTGGGGGTGGGGTGACGGGGGTGGGAGGCTCGAAGGCCCAGTGTTTCTGGTAAACTGCGCCTTCCTCGATCCAGCGACGGAGGAGCGCGCGCTGGGAGTTGTCGAGGGGCTTGTGGGAATCCGGCGGCGGCATGACGTCGTCGGGATCGGCGGTGGTGATGCGGCGCCAGAGTTCACTGGCATCGGGGTCACCGGGTTTGAGGGCGACACGACCATCCTTGCTGGGAGCGAGGGCGCCTTCGGCGGTATCGAGTCGCAGACCGGCCTTGCGATGTTTGGCGTCGAAGCCGTGGCAGGCGAAGCAATGGTCGGAGAGGATGGGTCGGATGTCGCGGTTGAACTGGAGCGGGGCGGCGGCGAGGCGGGCGGAGCCCAGGGTGAGACAGGTGATGGCCGGGACCAGGAGATGGAGGAACGAGCCGGGGAAACGCATCGACGTGGAGAGTCGCAGGGTTTGGCCGCGGTTCAATCCCCGGGGTGGCGGATTGGCGGGCGAATGGCGAATGGCGAATGGCGAATGGCGAATGGCGAATGAATGGGCCTGGGTCGGCTTCCCTTTTTCGGGAAGGTGGGTAGCGTCCTGCCGAAGTTATGCCGAAAGCGCCTTCAACACCGACAGCTGGTTCGCCGTATCTGAATCGCGAACTGTCGTGGCTGGAGTTCAACCAGCGGGTGTTGGACGAAGCCCTGAATCCGTCGGTGCCGCTTTTGGAGCGGGTGAAGTTCTTTTGCATCACCCATTCGAATCTCGACGAGTTCTTCGAGGTGCGGGTCGCGGGCTTGAAGCAGCAGGTGGAATCCGAGGTGGTGGAGCGTGGGCCGGATGGAATGACGGCATCGGAGACGTTGCGGGTGGTGACTCGCCGGGTGCGGCGGTTGGTGGAGGATGCGTACCGTTGTTGGCGGGAGCGGTTGGTGCCGGAGTTGGCGCGGTCGGGGATCCGGTTTCATGAGCCGGAAGGGTTGGGAGTGGAAGACCGGGAATGGCTGGAGCGGTATTACCAGGAGAAGGTGCATCCGGTGCTGACGCCGCTGGCGGTGGATCCGTCGCATCCGTTTCCGCAGGTGTTGAACAAGAGTTTGAACCTGATTGCGCGGTTGAAGGTGTTGAAGGGGATGGAGACGAAGCGGCGACTGGCGATCGTGCAGGTGCCGCGGGGATTGCCGCGGCTGGTGCGATTGCCGCGGGAGGATGGCCGGCAGGACTATGTGTTTCTGGGGCACCTGATCGGGAGTCGTCTGGACGCCCTGTTCCCGGGGGTGGAACTGGAGGGGTGGTCGGTGTTTCGTGTGACGCGGAACAGCGAGTTGTACATTGATGAAGAGGACGTGGCGAACCTGCTGAAGGCGGTGGAGGCCGAGTTGCACAACCGGAGGAAGGGTGGGGCGGTGCGGTTGGAGGTGGACGAGGATTGTCCGGAGGAAACCCGGCGCGAACTGCTGACGACGCTGGGGCTGGGGCCGGAGGACCTTTATGTGATCGATGGGCCGTTGAATCCGACGCGCCTGATGTCGATTGGGGAGGGGGATCATTCTCCGGAATTGCGGGATCCACCATTTCTGGCGCCGGAAGTGGCGTCGTTGAAGGGTCGGGAAGACCTGTTTGTGGCGATCCGGGAACGGGATCACCTGATGCATCATCCGTACGAGAGTTTTGAGACGGTGATCCGGTTCCTGGAGCAGGCGGCGGGCGATCCGAAGGTCCTGGCGATCAAGCAGACGCTGTATCGGACGGGCGGTGATCCCCGGATTGTGGGAGCGTTGATGCGGGCGGTGAAGACGGGGAAACAGGTGACGGCGGTGGTGGAGTTGAAGGCGCGTTTTGACGAGGCGAACAACATCCGGTGGGCGCGTGCACTGGAGGAGGCGGGCGTGCATGTGGTGTACGGGTTGGTCGGGTACAAGATCCATTGCAAGATGACGTTGGTGGTGCGGGCGGATGAGGATCGGATCCGGCGATACGTGCACCTGGGCACTGGGAACTACAATCCGGCGACGGCGCGATTGTACACGGATCTGAGCCTGTTGACGGCGCGATCGGAGTTTGGGGAGGACGCGACGAGCCTGTTCAACCTGTTGACGGGGGTTTGCCAGTTCCAGGGGACGCGTCGGTTGATGGTCGCGCCATTCCAGATGCATGACCGGGTGATCGAGTTGATCGATCGCGAGGCGCGGCATGCGCATGACGGGTTGCCGGCCCGGATCATTGCGAAGATGAATTCGCTGGTGGATACCGACGTGATTGATGCGTTGTACCGGGCGTCGAGGGCTGGGGTGAGGATCGACCTGATCGTGCGGGGGATCTGTTGTCTGCGACCGGGTGTGGAAGGGATGAGTGCGAACATCCGGGTGCGGAGCGTGGTGGACCGGTTTCTGGAGCACAGCCGGGTGTGGTATTTTGAGAATTCGGCGCGGCCGGAGGTTTATGTGGGGAGCGCCGATTGGATGCCGCGCAATTTCTTCAGGCGGATCGAGGTGGTGTTTCCGGTGGAAGACGGCGTGTTGAGGGAACGGATCGTGGCCGAGATTCTGGAGCGACAGCTGGGGGACGATGTGAAGGCGCGGATATTGCAGCCGGATGGGACCTATGTGTTGGAGCCGGCGAAGAAGAAGGTGCGGATGCGGCGATGTCAGTGGGAGTTCATGGAACTGGCGAAGGGGAAGGGGACTGGGAATGGGGAGTTGGGGTCGCGGTCGGGGCGTGGGCCGTTGAAGATGCGGGTGGTGGTACGTCCGTCGGCATGAGGGGATGGGGAAGGAGGGTTGATATCGGGAGTGGCACTGGGAGGGATGAAGGAAGTTGATGGGAGGGGCGGTACGAAACAGGTGGTCGTGACTTTCCGTTGGGAGCGGGATGGGGTAGACCGGAAGGGACATGGAGCCAACGACGGTTGAGATATTGGCGGCGGTGTTGTTTGCCGGGGCGGTGCTGCATTCATTCCTGGTGAAGCGGTTTGCGAGGTGGGCACACCAGTATCCGGAGGGATCGATTCAGGAGAACGTCCTGCATTTCATGGCGGAGACCGAGGTGGTGTTCGGGGTGTGGGCGGGGGCGTTGTTTGTGGGTTATGCGGCGGTGCGCCGTTCGATACCGGACGCGGTGGACTACATCGAGTCGCTGAGTTCGAAGTATGTGGAGCCGAAGTTTGTGTTGGTGATCATGGTGGTGGCGGCGACCCGGCCGGTGGTGCGGATGGCGGAGGCCCTCATCGTGAAGGTGGCGGGACTGCTGCCCTTGCCGCGGGCGATGGCATTTTATGCAGCGGCGTTGGGGGTGGGTCCGTTGCTGGGGAGCTTCATCACGGAACCGGCGGCGATGACGTTGTTGGCGATGCTGTTGAAGCGGCGTTATTTCGACAACGGGATCAGCCGGAAGCTGGCTTATGCGACGTTGGGGTTGTTGTTTGTGAATGTATCGATCGGTGGGGTGCTGACGCATTTCGCGGCGCCGCCGGTGTTGATGGTGGCCACCAAGTGGAATTGGGGGATCCAGCACATGCTGATGCATTTTGGTTGGCGGGCGGTGATAGCGTGTCTGGTGAGCACTTCGGTGGTGGTGTTCGCGTTCAGGAAGGAGTTGGCGACGGTGCCGGTGGTGGAGCAGGAGGGTTTGCCGATACCGGTCTGGCTGACGGGGATGCATTTTGGGGCGATGGCGGCGGTGGTGGCGTTTGCGCATCATCCGGATGTGTTTTTCGGGGTATTCATGATGTTCCTGGGCTTGGTGAAGGCGACGGACGAGTACCAGGATCCCCTGAAGCTGAAGGAAGGATTGCTGGTGGGTTTTTTCCTGTCGGGGTTGGTCACCCTGGGAAGCCTGCAGGAATTCTGGCTCAAGCCATTGATCCAGTCGTTGGGCGGCACGGCACTGTTCTTCGGGGCGACGGGCCTGACGGCGATCACGGACAACGCGGCGCTGACCTATCTGGGGTCATTGGTCGAGGGGATCAGCCCGGAACTGCAATATGCCCTGGTGGCGGGCGCGGTGACCGGCGGAGGATTGACGGTGATTGCCAATGCGCCGAATCCGGCGGGAGTGGGCATCCTGCAGGATGCGAAGGTATTCGGTGGGGAAGGGATCAGTCCGGGACTGTTGTTTGTCGGGGCGCTGTTTCCGACGGCGATCGCGGTGATTGCATTCTGGTTCCTGCCGGGCCCGCATTAGGCTGGAGGCCGGGGGAGTGGATGGGGCTCAGCGGATGCCCCAGGCGAAGGGATCGGAGGGGTGGATGAGGAGGGTGGCCTCGGCATTGATGTGGGCGGTGCCGGTGATGGAGGGTGCGATGGTTTGTGTCGCGGGATCGATCCATCGGTAACGGGCGCTGAACCGGCTGCCGATGAGGCTTTCCTGAATCCATTCCTCGTCCGGTGCGAGTTTTCCGTCAGCGGCGAGGCAGGCGAGTTTGGCGCTGGTGCCGGTGCCGCAGGGGGAGCGGTCCCAGGCTTTGCCGGGGCAGAGGACGAAGTTGCGGGAGTGGCCGCCCGGGGTGCGGGGTGGGCCGAACAGTTCGATGTGATCGACCTCAGGGTGCCCCTGGGAATTGACGGCCTGACGGACGCGCCAGGAGAAGTCGGTGAGGGCATCGACGTTGGCGAGTTCGAGTTCGAGTCCGTGGCATTCCACGAGGAAGAACCAGTTGCCGCCCCAGGCGATGTCGCCAGTGACGGGGCCGATGCCGGGCACCTGGACGGTGAGGAGGTGGGCCTGGCGATGGCTGGGGACGTTGGCGACGGAGACGGAACCGTCGGGGTGACGGATGGCGGAGACGGGTCCGACGGGGGTGTCGATACGGAGTGTGCCGGAGTGGATCCGATCGAGATGGGCGAGGGCGACGACGAGGCCGATGGTGCCGTGTCCGCACATGCCGAGGTAACCGACATTGTTGAAGAACAGGACCCCGGCATCGCAGGTGGGGTCGTGGGGAGGAACGAGAAGGGCGCCCACCATGACATCGGAGCCACGGGGTTCATTGACGATGGCGGATCGGAACGGGTCGAACTGGTCGCGGAAGCGGTTGAGGCGTTCCGACAGGGGGCCGGTGCCCAACTCCGGCCCGCCATCGAGGACCACGCGGGTGGGTTCACCGCCGGTGTGGGAATCGAGGATGCGGATGCGGCGTGGTGGGTGGACGGGATTCATGGAGGGGACGGCAGGGATCGCGCGTTGGAGTCGGACGGGCGGATTTCCGCGAAAGATTGGGGTTGGGTGGGGTTGGATGTCTTGTCGTGCATGCATTGGGGGGGAGACAAAGCGGGCACAGGTGAAGGCGGGTCGGTGGGCGGAAGGGGTGACGGGCTCAGGAGGCCCAAAAAAACAGCGTGCTTCAATGGCGTCGGATTCCTAGCCTTGCCGAATGCTCGTCTGGGTTTTCGCGGTTCTGTTTGTGGTGATCTTTGGCGCGCTGGGATATGGATCGGGATCGATCCGCATGCTGGTGGCGTTGATCGGGACATTTGTGTCGCTGGCCTTGATGGGGCCGTTGGGGCGGCTGATGCAGCCGGTGGCGGACACGGTCGCGGCGAACAATCTGGCGATGCAGATGGGGTTGCCTGGATTTGTGGCGTTCGTTGTGGTGTGGCTGGGGTTGTATGCGTTGGGTTTTGTGGCGCACAAGCCGGTGGAACATCACTTCAAGTACAACGAGGACGACGCGACCCGGGAGCGTTTTGGCAAGATGAACCAGGCGGGTGGATGCGTGCTGGGGATCCTGATCGGGATGATCGTCTTCTTCACGGTGGGCAAGCGGGTGTACGCGGGGGGGTACCTGACGGCGCAGACGATCGGGGAGGGCGTGAATGAGCCGGCGTTGGTGAAGCTGGGGACGGCTTTGCGACGGAGTGCGGCGACGTCGGACTGGGAGAGGACCTTTGCGGCCCTGGATGAATCGCCGGAGCGGTATTATGCGGTGTCGGATGTGCTTGGGGTGCTGTACGAGAATCCGGCGGTGCTGGAGTACCTTCGGGATTATCCGCCCTTCTATGCGTT
The DNA here is from genome assembly GCA_964509045.1 of uncultured Akkermansia sp. Lineage (GTDB taxonomy): Bacteria > Verrucomicrobiota > Verrucomicrobiia > Limisphaerales > UBA9464 > UBA6176. The sequence continues at coordinate 11,434 of CAZDYB010000006.1, read as the reverse complement.
GGAGGACAAGCCGGAGTTTGTGGACATGGCGCAGGACCCGGAATTCATGGACCTGTTGAAGAACAAGGCTGGATTCTCGCAGGTGGTGAACCATCCGAAGGCCCGGGCGGTGCTCGCGAACACCGAGTTGACCACGACGTTGCTGGCGACGGATCTGGAGGATTTCACGGCATGGGTGAAGACGGGCGTATCACCGAAGTATGCGGATGAGAAGATCCTGGGGCGTTGGAAGATTGATGTGGCAAGTGTGCTGCTCAGCATGCGGCGTCAGCGCGGCAACATCCCTCCTGCTGAATTCGCGATGATGCGCACGGTGTTGACCACGTTGTTGTCTCCCATTCGGTTCAAGTTCTTCCCGGACGGACGGTATTCCATCGCCCAGATCGCGGCGCCACCGGTGATGGGTGCGGACGGTCTGGAGGTGCCGCCGGCTCCGGTTGCGGTGGGAGGGATGGATCCGTCCCTGGCTGCCCGGTACGGGCTGCGTCCGGGCACGCCGCCATCCCCGGCAGCAGCGGCTGCGGGTGGAGCTGTGGCGGGTGCCGGCGGCGTGCCTGCCAACGCTCCCACCTTGCCCAACATGGACTTCGGGTCGGAGGGCACCTGGGAGCGCAAGCCGGATGGCAAGTATCTGGTGGGATTGCAAGGGGCCGGCAAGGTGTCCACCCGGGAAGTGACCTTCAATGAGCTGGGGCGATTGATCATTCCGTTGCCGGAAGCGAAGGCATCCCTGGTGTTGCTGCCGTCGAATTGAGGGGGTTTTGCTCCGGGTTGGATCCGGGATTTGGGCGACTCGGCTCAACCCGTTGTCCGGGTGCTTGTCCTGAGCTTCCCTTTCGGAAAGCATCGGGGCTTCCCGCATGAGCACGATCAACGTCGCAATTGTCGGTGCCGGTGGCATCACCCTCCAGAACCACCTGCCCGGTCTCGCCCTGTGTCCGGATGTCCGGTTGCACGCCTTGTGCGATGCCAATCCGGTGACCCTCGAAGCGGGACGTGCCCAGACCGGGGCGCCGGTGGTGTCGACGCGGTGGGAGGAGATCGTGGAACGGGACGATGTCCACGCCGTGATCATTGCCACGCCGAATTTCCTGCATCCGGCCATTGCCATCGCGGCGGTTCGGAACGGGAAACATGTTCTGTGTGAGAAGCCGTTGGCGCTGGAAGCGGCGACGGCGCGTCAGATGGCGGAGGAGGCCGACAGGGCGGGGGTGCGGCACATGACGGCATTCACCTATCAGTTCGTGCCGGCGATGCGCTATCTGCGGCATCTGGTGGCGCGGGGTGATCTGGGCACACCTTACCATTATCGGTCGTGTCGATTGCAGGACTGGGGCACCCGCAACCTTGGTTGGCGTCAGCAACGTCGACTGGCCGGTACCGGTGAGCTTGGCGACATGCTGTCGCATCGCATCGATTTCGCGCATCACCTGGTGGGACCGATTCGGCGGTTGGTGGCCAATGTCATGACCCGGACACCGGTCCGGGACGGGGCCCCCAACGACACGGATGACTGGGTGGCGGTGTGGGCTGAGTTCGTGTCGGGAGCGAGCGGGGTGTTGGAGAGCTCCAAGCTGGCGTCGGGTCGGAATGAATCATGGCGTTCGCTGGATTGGGTGGAGATCAACGGAAGCGACGCCACGTTTGAGTTCACCACCGGTCGGTGGAACGAGCTGATGCATGGACGCCAGGGCGGACCCGGGTTGGAGAAGCTGCCGGTGCCCCGCGAATTCTGGGTGTGGCCCGGTTCGTCCCGGGATCCGAGCGTGGGCGATCCCCTGGTCAGCTTCCGTTACGACCAGGCGATCGAGTTCATCAATGCGATCCGAGAGGAAAGGTCGTGTGCGGTAACCCTGCATGACGGGGCACGGGCGCAGGTGGTGATGGATGCTGCGGTACACTCGGCCGGGATCCGGGCGTGGGTGGACATTTCCTGAGCCTGTTCCCAGATCGAACCTTCACTTCCCATTTCATGAACGAATCCAAGGTTGCAGTCGTTACCGGCGCCGGAAGCGGGGTCGGACGTTCCACCGCCCACAAACTCGTCGCGCTCGGCTGGCGCGTGGCGTTGATCGGGCGTCGTCGTGAAGCGCTCGAAGAGACCGCCCGGGGTTCGGAAGCTCCAGACCGGTGCCTGATTCTCGCGAGTGATGTGGGCGACAGCGATGCGGTAGCAGGGGCGGCGGCGGCAGTGATTCGGGAGTTGGGCGCGGTGGAGGTGTTGGTGAATGCGGCGGGGACGAATGTTCCTGACCGGGCGTTGGAGGTGCTTTCGCTGGCGGATTATCACGGGATGATCAATGCCAACCTGCACGGGGCCTATTACTGGACCCAGGCGGTGTTGCCGGGAATGAGGTCGCGGGGATCGGGAACGATAGTGAACGTGGTCTCGGATGCCGGGAAACAGGCGTCGCCGAAGGCGGGACCGGGATACGTGATGAGCAAGTTTGGTCTGGCGGGATTGACTCAGGCGATCAACGCGGAGGAGCGGGGTCGCGGGATCCGTGCATCGGCGTTGTTTCCGGGAGACATTGACACCCCGTTGCTGAACAAGCGCCCGGTGGTACCGGATGAGGCGGCCCGGGCGCGGATGATGCAGTCGGAAGACGTGGCGGACTGTGTGTTGTTCTGTATCCAGCTTCCGCCGCGGGTGGTGGTGGAGGAGATGTTGATGCGCCCGCGATGAAATGAGGCGTGACGGTTCCTTGACCGGCCGGTCGAACCTCCTGTAAATACAATGTGGTCACAATGAATGGGCGTTGCCATGACGGAAGGAGAGGCTGATGGACTTTGACTGGAACAATCCTTCTTTCGAAACCGCGGGGACTTTGACGGTAACGGAGGTGGAAGAGTCGTTTGAGGATCCGTTTGCGGTGCGGTTGTTGCCGGATTCGACCCGGTTCTCGGTTCAGTCGCGGTATTTCAATCTGGGTCGGTCGGCGGGCGGGGTGGGTCTGTTCAGTGTGTATCGGACCAACGGGAAGGTTGCGCGGGTGCTCTTGGCCCGACCCTTCACGGAGTTGGAAGAGTACTTTTATCAACGTCGGTTGAACCAGGCGTTATCGGCATGAGTGCGAGTCGCGGCATGGCATTGGAATCGGTGACTTCCTGGGAGGATGTGCCGTTGTTCGACAGCGAACAGGCGGAGGCGGAGTTCTGGGCGGATCACCAGGTGGATCTGCGGCTGATGGAAGGAGCGGCGACGGCGATGTCGGAGGGGTCCGAGTCGGTGACGATCACCCTGCGGATGGATCCGCGGATGTTGGCGCGGATCAAGCGGGTCGCGAGGTCCCGGTACTTGAATTACCAGAGCATGATCAAGCAGTGGTTGAGTGAGCGGATGGAGAAAGAAATGCGTGACCGATGAAACCCAGCGTGTACCAAGTCCCGGCTTTGCCATTACCCCGCCTGAACCAGTGAGTTGGAGTTCCATGCCATGAAAACGGAGGAGCCGATTGAATCGAGCCGAACGAGGCGGATGCGCCGGGGATTTTCGCTGATCGAGTTGCTGGCAGTGATCTCGATCATGGCGATCCTGGCTGGTTTGCTGGTGGGCCTGGCGCCGCAGGCGACAGCGCGGATCCGGGAGAGTCGGACGCGGGCTGAGTTGGAGAAGTTGGTGATGGGGATAGAGGCATACAAGTCGAAGTATGGGGTGTATCCGCCGGATCACGTGACGGCAACGGGAGCGGATGGGTTGCCGGTGGTGGATCCGGTGATCAACCCGTTGTTCTATGAGTTGACGGGTTTGATGGTGGTGCAGCAGGGGGCATCGGGCTATTTCGTGCCCTTGGGTGATCGGGACGGGGCTGGAGTGAGATTGGATCCCGATGCCCATGTGCGGTCGTTCTTCAACCGGGACGGATTTGTGAACGCGCAGCCGACCAATCTCTTGCGGCGGCTGTTCCGGATGGAGTTCAAGGAAGACCAATACGCGGAGATCTCGACCAACCCGGACATCGAGGTGTTGGTGGCGCCGGTGCCCTGGCCGGCGAACAACGCGAGTTTTCCGCCGCCGATACCGGCTCAGCCGAGGCTGAACCCGTGGCGCTACAACTCCAGCCACCCGGTCCACAACCCGGGCAGCTACGATCTTTGGGCCGAGATCATCGTCCGCGGTCAGCGGCGCGTGATCGGCAACTGGAAGAACTGACAACGCACCGCAACTGGAAACCACCGTCCCACGCATGAACATTCCGACCCCAGGCCGCGAACGTCGCGGCTTCACCCTGATCGAACTGCTGGTGGTGATCGCCATCATCGCCATCCTGGCGGGCCTGCTGTTGCCGGCGATTGCCGGTGTCCAGAAGAACGCCCGGAAGAAGCAGGCGGCGACCCAATTGGCCAACCTGGTCAGCGCCATCACCGCCTACCAGACCAAGTACTCCCGGTTGCCGGCGTCGAATCCGACCCGCCAGGCGATCAATGACCAGTTCCCGGATTTCACCTATGGCACCCGCCAGGACGGGGGGCCTGTGTTGGCGAGCCAGCAGAACCGGACTTATACGGAGGTGCTGAACCGTTCGGGAGCTCCGTGGCAGGTGAGCAATGCGGAGTTGATGACCATCCTGCTCAATGAGCAACGGACGATCAACGGCCAGGCGATCAATGCCGGGAACCAGCTCAATCCGCAGCAGGAGATCTTCCTCACCGTGAAGTCCGACGCCAATCGTGCTCCGGACCGGGTGAGCAATCTGGACGGGGTTTTCCGGGATGCCTGGGGCTTCCCCATCATCGTGATCCTCGACCTGGATTATGACGGCAAGGTGCGCAACCCGTTCTTCGAGGCGGCGGGTGAGCGCGAGTACATCAATGCACCGGTGATTGCGTTTTCGATGGGAGCGGACGGTCAGGTCAACTTTAGATCGGCGCCGTCGGGGCAAGGGGCCAAGGGAACGCCCAACGCGGACAACATCTATAGCTGGAAATAACCACCGGAACCGTTCCGGAAAGTCCGAACCATGAAACATCGCCCCCAAGAACATCGCAGTACCGGCCGGTCGGCCTTCACGCTGATCGAACTGCTGGTGGTGCTGGCGCTGATCGGGGCGTTGGCGGCCTTGACGGTGCCGGCATTGAAGGGTTTCGGCCAGTCCAACGCCTTCACGGCGGGCCAGCGACAACTGGTGGACGACCTGAAATATGCGCGGCAGATGGCGATCCGGAACCGGGCCACGGTGTTCATGGTGTTTGCGCCGACCAACGCCTGGAATCATCAGGCGACCTTCCTCGGTCTGAACGCCGGCATGTTTGGATCGTTTCGGGAGGAGGCGTTGAACTCGCTCACGAACGTGGCGTTCGGTCAGTATTCGAGTTACGCGATCTATACCCAGCGTCGCCTGGGGGAACAGCCTGGTGTGGACCGGCCGCGTTACCTGACCGAATGGCGTTCCCTTCCGCAGGGCGTGATCTTTCCCCGGGAAATGTTTGCCGGTGCTGAAGTGCCGGGAGGCCCGGTGGTCACCAACCGGCCGCATCACCTGCCGTTGCGGCGCTTCCCATTCCCCCTGGTGCTGCCTGGAGCCCAGTTGACGGCGCATTATACAGGTCCGACGGCGATCTGGCCGGATCTGAACAGCCTGCCGTTGCTGCCGTTCATTGCGTTTGATCCGAGCGGCCGGATTTCGGATCTGACCTATGCCGGTTTGACGGATGCCCTGGGCAACCCGGTATTTCCGGGAGCGGACCTGGTGGTGGGCGTGGGTCCGGGCTCGGTCTTCCTGCCGCGCGAAGCCAATGGCCAACCGCGGCCGGGACCGGTGGATGTCGTGGAGGCGCCCCGGTATGGCTATACCAATGGATTGATCCGGATTTCCTATTACACCGGGCGAGCCCGCCTGGTGCGCAACCTACCCCAGTGATGAGACTACCCATTCCAGTTAGAAGGAACCGAGCTGGGTTCACGATGACGGAGATCGCGTTGTGCATCGCGGTCATTGGCATCGCCCTGGTGGCCATCGTGGGGGTGCTGCCTTCGGGATTGAACGTCCAACGTCAGAATCGGGAGGACACCCTGGTGGCTCAGGACGCCCAGTTCCTGATTGAGACGATCCGTGCAGGTGCGGCGGGCGTTCCGGATCTGACCAACCAGGTGGATTTCATCCGATGGCGCCGGACTGGAGCGGAGGTCAGCGAGGTGTATTTCCGTGGACCGAATTACAATGAGCCGTTGCCGGGTACGGTGATCAACCTGACGGCGACCTGGCAGGTGACGGCGATCCTGAGCCAGCCGCGTTTCGAGTTCCTGCCGAACAACCGGGTCATCCGGAACGAGATCATGGCCCAGTTCCGGACCTTCAGCGGTCCGTTCACCGAGAAGGCGTATCGGTCGCAGACCGGGTTGCCGGATCCGGCTCGGCTGGAGACCGCATTGCGTTACATGGTGAACGTGGAGGCGGTGCCGGGACCGACCCGACCGCCCATCATGCTGGCGGCGTACGCGGGCCAGGCGATCTCGAACAATGTGGCGCGGCAGCAGCTTCAGTTGGACCAGTCGCTGAATGACATCCGCCTGACCTTCCAATGGCCGGTGTTCCGGGTGGGCAACGATTTCCGGGTGGGCAACAGCGAGAAGACCTTTCGCACCCAGGTGGTTGCGGATCGGCAGGTCCTCACCACCAACCTGCTGGGAACCGGACGCACCGTCTCCCGCTTTGCCGCAGGGGGAACCAACAACCTCTTTCTCATCCCGTGATCCCCATGCACGCCAAACTCCCTCCACGACGGTCCGGGCGCAGCGGTTTCTCGCTGGTGGAGATGCTGGTCTCCGTCGGCCTGCTGTCGCTGATCATCCTGGCGTTGTACGCGATGTTCGACCAGACGCAGCGGGCATTGCGGAGCAGTGTGGGCCAGGTGGACGTGTTCGAGGGATCGCGGTCGGCGATCCAGCTTCTGGCCAATGATCTGGAGCATGCGCGACCTGCCGGGGTGGTGGACGGCCCCCATTTCCTGACCCGGCTAGCGGTGCCTGCGCAACTGATCCTGGACCAGGATGCGCTCTTCCAGGAACGCCAACCGTTGCTGCAGGAGTTCTTTGCCTTGCGCAATGTCACGGACACCCAGTGGTCGGTGTTTGGATATTTCGTGGCGAGCGAGGGGGATCCGACGGTCCGGACCACGCCGCCGATCGGCACGTTGTACCGGTATGAAGACCGCAACAATGTGGAGCAGCGGATCCCGGGTGAGAACACGCTGACCAACACCCCGGTGCGATTCTCGCTGCGCAGGGATGCGGCACAGGTGTTGGGGTTGCATATGCTGCAACGGCCGCAGATGGGCCCGAACCAGTTGATCCGGCCTTACCGGACCAATTCGGCCCGGGTGCTGGACGGCGTGGTGAGTTTCAAGGTGACCCCGATTGATGCCCTTGGCCGTCCGTACAACGCCTTCTATCCGATCAACCAGCTTCCTCCCCGGCCTCCCGGGGCGACGCTGGATCCGATCCTCCTGCAACACCTCGCTGGGGGTCTGGTGACCGAGACGACTTTCCAGGGACAGGCGATGCCGGCCTATGTGGAGATCGAGGTGGACGCCCTTGAACCGCGACTGCTGGATCAGTTGCGGGCCCTGCCGGACAACGCGGCGATCCGCAACCGGTACCTGACGAACAACCTTTCGCGGATCCAAAGCTTCCGGCAACGGATCCCACTCCGCTCCTCCTTCCGATGAACCGATCCCAACAACGAGGCATCGCGCTGGTCATCACGCTGATCATGCTGGCGGTGGTGACGATCACCGCGGTGGCATTCCTGGCCGTGACGCGGCAGGACCGGGCGTCGGTGGGTGCGGCAGGCGAACAGCTGGACGCGCGATACGCGGCCGAGACGGCATTGCAACGGGCCCAGGCCGAGGTCGCGTCGCGGATCATCGGGTCCACCAACCGCCTGGACTTTGATCTGGCGACCTCGACGAACTGGGTGAATGCGAACCTGAACGTGGGGGCGCTCAATGCGCTGGCCAACGGCGGGATCAACTACAACGACCTCACCGTCTTCACCAACGCCACCACCTATTTCCTGGCGGATGGCACCCCGGTTTTCAACGTGGGCAATGCAGCGGCGCTGCAATTGTACCGGGCTTCGCTGATGAACCTGTACTTCGATCCGCGCCCGCCGGTTTTCGTGCCGGTGAGCCGCAGTCCATTGGTCCAGCCTGAATTCCGGTTCTATCTCGATCTCAACCGGAACGGCCGGTTCGACACCAACGGCGTGCAGATTGCCTACGACCAGCTGCGCCGCCCGGTGGTGGTCAATGGGTTGGTGGTGACCAATGTCCTGGTGGGGGATCCGGAATGGATCGGGGTGCTGGAGCATCCCGAGTTTCCGCACAGCGGCACCAACCGTTTCCTGATGCGCTATGCGTATGTGACGTTGCCGGCGGGCAAGTCCCTGGACCTGAACTTCGCCCACAACGAGGTCAAGTTCCGGCCGCCGAATCCCAACAACAGCGGTTTCATGCGGAACCAGGGTGTCGGCTCCTGGGAAGTCAACCTGGCCGGATACCTCGCGGACCTGAACACCAACATCTGGCATCCCCTCGGGAATGTCGGAACCGCGTACCGGTATCAGTCCGGATTGGCGGTGCCCTCCACCGGCCTGGCCTTCAATGATGCCGATCGCCTGTTCCGGGCCCGACGGGGCGCGGTGGCGACCCTGACGGCTGCCGGATTCTTCGGGGGAACACCGCCGTTCAGCTTTGATGCGTACGACACCCTGGGGAACGGGCCGATCCCGACCACCCTGGCCGAGTTTCAACGTCCGCAGGACCTTCAATTGTCGGCTGGGAACGAGGACGGCGCCGGACTGCCGTGGACGGGCAACGACAACTTCCGTCAGTGGCATGATGTGACCCGGTTGGTGGATGGTTCCCTGGATGACGCCACGGCCCTGGGCCGGTTCAGCGAGCGGATGTCGGGTCGGATCGACTTCAACAACCTGCCGCTGCAAAGCACCTACGATCAGAACACGTTTTACCGGATGCTGGGCAGCCTGGGAACGGACACGGGTGACGGACGATTTGAGTCGGGAACCAACCTGGCGGGTCTTTATTACCGGCGGGCGAAGTTGAACCTGAACTATGCGCCGCTCACCGATCCGTCACTGGACCTGGCGACGAGTGCGGATGTCAGCACGTTCCGCGACTGGGCACCGTTGGAATGGTATACCAATGCGGTCCATCGCCTGTTGTTGACGGAGTTCACGAATGGACTGCCGGACCAGACGCTTCTGGCGTCGCCGCGAACCTTCCATCTCGGTCAGGGCGTGCCGGTGCATGGCACCAATGTCATCCGGGGCGTGACCAACATCTATCGGTGGGATTCCCGGTTGCATCGGTTGGCCCAGGTGGCGGCCAACCTGTATGACGCAACGCATTACCGGTCGGCGGCGCGGGGCGGGGCGCGGGAGGATGTTCCGTCGGTGTTCCGTCCGATCCTCTACCGCCAGATCACGAACAATTCCACCCTGGTGCGGTTGGCTGGCTTTACGGAAGTGATCAACGCGGGACCGCTGAGCCGGCCCTGGCTTGACCTGGACAACCCGGTGGATGTGGCGCGGTTGCCGTTGACGCCGGATGCGGCGGCGATCCTGACGGCGGGGAACGATTTCAATGCCTATGGGATCCCGTGGGTGGTGGGGGCGAAGAAGGGGTTGCCGAATTTCCAGGAAGGATTCTGGCAGAGCCGGGTTCAGTTGACGCGGCGGTTGCGGGTCTTGAAGTCGAATCCGGGAGTGGCGTTGGCCAATGTCAACGTTCGACCCTGGGAAGATCCCCGGTTCTCCACCGAGGTGCAGTACCGGTTCGATGTCGACAGCACCATGGGGATGGATGCGTGGAACTCGTACTTCACGTTGAGCAACCGCACCGCGGTGACGTTGATTGCGACCAACTTCTTTGAGTTTGCGATCCGGGACGAGAATGACGGGATCAATGCGGCGCCACGGATCTTCAACAGGGGATTCCGACGGGCCTCGGCGACCATCCCGGCCGGGCAATGGGCACCGCAGACCTATCTGACCCCGCTCAACACGGCGATCGTCACCAACTTTGTCTATGACCACATCCGACGGGCGATTTTTCCGGGGAACAACACCTCGGCGGGTTATGTCCCGGCGAATGCGCCGGCACCGAGGCTGACGTTGGCGTACACGAACCGGCTGGTCTACGCGATGATCGATCAGGCTTCGGGCCGGATCCTCGACGTGGTGAACCTGAAGAGCGTGATGTATGAGACCAATCTCCTGCGTCTGTTTGGGATTCCGGGGGGTCGCACCACGGCTGGCATCTCGATGTTCCGGTTCTGGGAGACCAACCAATACTCGGCCAACACCCTGGTGACGCGCGGTGTCGGGCTGCAACTGGACGGATCCATCGGGGTCGATGTCCTGGGTTCGCCCGTGAACATTCCGACGGCCTTGTGGCGGGATGCGCCGGGGCAACGCCCGGCCAATTCCCAGGTCGAGTATGAGAAGGACGGAATGTACTATTTCCTGTTCCGCCAACCCCGCCGGCCGGGGATGCAGCTGACCCCGCAGTTCATCTCCCAGTTCAGCGGACTGGTGGCACAGGCGGGCTATACGCCCTCGCCGGTGGTCCTGCTGACGGACCGTCGTCAGGCCAATGATCCGCTGGTGCATTACACGACCGAAGACCTGTTGCCGGGGCAGACGGTGTTCACCGTGCCGGAGGGGTATCTGGAGGTTCCGTTCCCGGATGGTTCCCGACTGCGACCGCCTGCCGGATCGGAGGAACGCTTCTTCACCAATCATCTGGGCAACCGGCCGAAAGTCGTGATCGCCCATTCGCCCTGGGGTCGGAATCCGGTCCTTGGCACGGCTGCGGACGTGGGTCCGGCCGACGTCAACAGCACGGCCTTTGATGTGGCGTACAAGGATCCGTTGGTGACGCGCTCGGACGACTGGAATTTCCCGACCAACAAGTTTGCCAATCTGGGTTGGGTGGGTCGGGTACACCGCGGGACGCCCTGGCAGACGATCTACCTGAAGGCGCGTCGGCCCGAGTTGGGCAGCCAACGGTTGCTGGACCGGTATCTGGGACAGAAGAGTTGGACCTCGTGGTCCGGGCATCCCCTGACCCGGCCTGAGAATGACTGGGCGATCCTCGACCTGTTCACCACGGCGTTGAACGACAACTCGGCCAAGGGACTCCTGGCGGTGAACCAGACCAATGTTGCCGCCTGGTCCGGCGTGTTGTCCGGCGTGCCGGTCCTCACCAACTTCCTCAACAACGGCACCCAGCAGGTCGAGCGACGGTTCATCGAACCGGCGTCGGATCCGATGCGCCATATCGTCACCGGAATCCTGGCGGCCAGGACCAATTATCCCGGCGGGTATTTCCCCACGATGGGCCATGTACTGTCGGCCGGCACGATGTCGGTGGGTTCCCATACCAATGTGAACGGGGTGATCGTCGATGA
>CAZDYB010000005.1:1846-21988 GCA_964509045.1 uncultured Akkermansia sp. | reverse complement strand
TGGCTCGGATCTTCCGGGAATTGGGAGGGGAACCCGAGGCTGGACGGATGGCCCGTGCGATCGAGGCGGAGCGGCGGGTGCGACCGTTCACGGGGACGGGGCAACTGGCGGCGTGCCTGGAGCGGGTATCGCCGCGGCGCGGTCGGCGGGCGCATCCGGCGACGCGATGTTTTCAGGCGATCCGGATGGTGGTGAACGGGGAGATGGAATCGTTGGGGATGGGATTGGGGGCGGCGTGGCGGGTGTTGAAGCGAGGGGGGCGCCTGGTGGTGATCACTTTTCATTCGGGGGAAGACCGCATGGTTCGTGAGTTCATGCGGACGGAGGCGCGGGAGTACGACATGCCTCCGGGGCAACCGGACGTGCCGGAGTTGAGGATCCCCCGGGCGGCGCGGGCGCGGTTGGTGAGCCGGAAGGCGATCCAACCGGGTGACGCGGAGCAACTGGAGAATCCGCGGGCGCGGAGTGCGCAGTTGCGGGTGGCGGAAAAACTGGAGGACTGACCCATGGCGACAAATCGAAGGCGTGATGAGGAATCGGTGCGGATGGGCGTGCTGGTGCGGGCCCTGTTGGTGTGCGGCGTGATTGCGGCGCTGGGCATCGGGTATGTGCGGCACAACGCGCAGCAGCTCGAACTTGGACGCCAGATCACCGAGCAGGAGCGGCGGCGGGATCGACTGCGGCAGACGGTGAACATCCAGGAGGTGACGATCGCCACGCTGATTTCCCGGCCTGAGCTGATGGCGCGGGTTCAGCGGTTCAACCTGGGCCTGGTGCCGGTGACGCCGGCCCAGCGGATCTTTGTGACGGTTCCGGCGATGGAGCAGGGCCCGGGTCTGGCGTCGGAAGGTCGCCTGGTGGTGACGCGACCGACGGGGACGGCGCTGCCGGTGGGGGCGCTTGGGGACGTGCGCTGAGTTCAGCCTTCCTGATATCCGATCCCGATCCAGCTGCAGCGAGGAAAGCCAGACCGACGATGAGCACGCAAGACTCCCAAAACCGGCTGCAGGGGCTTGCCTGGATGTTTGCGTTGGCCTTCACGGGGTTGGCGGTGCGCCTGGTTTTCGTGCAGGCGATCCATCCGCAGTTGCCGACGGAGAACGACGACACGATCCAGACGATTGTGCGGCCGGCGATGCGTGGGGCGATCCTGGATCTGCAGGGGAATGTGCTGGGGAAATCGCGGGTGGTGTACGACGTGCATGCGGACCCGGTGGTGATCGGGACGAATGCGGCGGTGCTGGCGGCGTATGCGGCGCCGTTTCTGGGGCGCCCGGCTTCGGAGTTGACCCTGTTGATGAGCCCGCATCCGGAGCTGCGGACGAACCGGATGACCGTGACCAACGCTGGGTTGGTGCGGACGCAGTGGGTGAGGCGTTGGTACACCAATCGATCGGTCCTGGTGCAGTCGAATGTGGAGCCGTCGGTCTGGGCCCGGTACCGGGAGGGGATCACCAACGTGTTGTTGCCGCGGGCCGAGTTGCTGGCCACGGCCTTGAAGGCGGGGCAGAAGGCGATGCCGAATTCCTGGGAGCGGGTGGAGGCGTTGGTGCGGGGCGGAGCCCCGGCGATGAAGCTGGAGAAGCAGCGGTTGGCGGGGATCCGACGTGAGCTTTTGCCCCTGCGCCAGCAGCAGGCGGAACTGCGGATGAATGGATTGACGGCATCTCCGGTGGAGCAGCGGGTCTATCCGCAGGGCTACGCGGGGGCGCATGTGCTGGGCTACACCACGAACGACGTGGTGCGGCCACCTCGGGGGGTGCCGGTCCGGCTGATCGGGGCGACGGGGATCGAGGGTCGTTTCGACGCCGAGTTGCGTGGGGTGAGCGGATTGCTGGAGACGCACCGGGTGAAGGGTCGGGAGTTGGTGCAGTTCCGGGGCCGGGATCTTGCGGCGCGGGACGGATTGAACGTGCGCCTGACGATCGACAGCCATCTCCAGAGTATTGTTGAACAGGCGTTGGACGAGGCGGTGGAGTCGATCAATCCGAAGGCCATCACCTGCGTGATGGTGCGTCCGCGGACCGGGGAGATCCTGGCGATGGCGAACCGGCCGACCTACGACCCGAACCACGTACGGACGGCGCCGGTGGATCATCGGATGAACCGGGCGATCACGGTTCCGAGCGAGCCGGGATCGACCTTCAAGCTGCTGACCTATGCGGCGGCGATCGACCTTGGACTGGCGGACATTGATGACCTGGTGGATTGCGCGCACGGGGTGTGGCAGCCGCCGTCGGGTCGACCGGTTCGGGACATCGCGGGGCACGGGTTGGGGGTCGTGACCCTGGAGGAGGCCTTTGCGAAGTCGTCGAATGTGGGAGCGGCGCGACTGGGGTTGCGGATGAGTCCGGAGCAGATGATCCGGTACATGCGGCGGCTGGGCTTCCTGCAGCGGACGGGAGTGATGTACGCGAACCGCGGCAACTGGGGCGGGGAACATCCGGGCGGCATCCCGGAACCGAACCGGATGAACATCGAGCGGCAGGGACGGATGAGCTACGGCTACGGACTGTATGCGACACCCCTGCAGACGGTGATGGCGGCGTCGGCGATCGCGAACAACGGGGTCCTGATGAAGCCCTTGTTGGTGCATTCGCTGGAGACGTCGGAGGGGCGGGTGGTGATGCGGTTTGATCCGACGCCGGCGTCTACGGAGCCGGCGGTCCGGCCTGGGACGGCGGCGCAGCTGCGTCGGGCGTTGAGGACGGTGGTGACGGACGGGACGGCGAAGATCGTGGCGTTGGAGGACTACGAGGTGGCGGGGAAGACGGGCACGGCGCACAAGGTGGATCCGGCGACGCGCCGTCAGAGCAACGAGAAGTACACGTCCACCTTTGTGGGATACCTGCCGGCGGACCAGCCGGAGATCTGCATCCTGGTTCGGGCGGACGAGCCGGACAAACGGGGTGGCGGGTCGCATTTCGGGGGGCGCGCGTGCGGGCCGGTATTCCGGACCATTGCGCAACAGGCGGCCAGTTACCTGGCGATACCGCCGACGATCCGGACGAACGAGGCGTCGCATCTGGCGGACAACCCCAAACTCCCGGTGGCCCGGACGCGCTGACCATGTTGCTCGACCAATTCATCCTGGAGGTTCCCGGCGCGCGACTGGAAGGGGCGCGTCCGCGTGGGATGGCGGGGCGGGAGATCCGTGGAGTGACACCGAATCCGCGGGGATCGGGTCCGGGCATCGTTTTCGTGTCCCTGCCGGAAGGCCAGCGGGAGAATCCGTTCCAGGCGCATGCGGCGATCGACCGTGGATCCGAGGTGGTGATCCGGGATGAATCGACCCCGGCACCGCCGGGCGCGGTATCGATCGTGGTGAAGGATGTCCGTGGAGCGTTGGGGCATGCGGCGTCGGCATTGCAGGATCATCCGTCGCGACGGCTGACCCTTTTCGGGATCGGTGGGGAGAGCGGGGCGCGTTCGCGGTTGGCGGGTGTGTTGGCTGCGCTGCTTTCGGCGACGGGCCGTGACTGTGCGCGTTGGTCACCGGAGGCCTGTGTCACGGGGGATCGGATCCAGCCGTGGCGGATGGAATCGGTGGACGCGGTGCATCTGCAGCGGGAGTTGGCGCGTCATGTGGAGCGTGGGGGAGCGGCGTGCGTGGTGGAACTGACGGAGGAGATCCGCGACCTGGGATTGTGTGTGGGGATGGAGTTCCGGAGCTGTGTGGAGGCGAAGGAGGGTCCGATGCCGTTGGGGATGGAGCCCCTGCGATTGTCTCCGCGTGGGAGTCAATTCCGCTGGCGCTGGCAGGGGCAGGAGCATCGGGTTTACACGCCATTGCGTGGGCGCGGGCAAC
This sequence comes from uncultured Akkermansia sp., assembly GCA_964509045.1. Taxonomy (GTDB): domain Bacteria; phylum Verrucomicrobiota; class Verrucomicrobiia; order Limisphaerales; family UBA9464; genus UBA6176. The sequence goes on along the minus strand of CAZDYB010000005.1, from coordinate 18,180 downwards.
TGGCGGCCCTGGGGCAGGCGTTGGAGTTGGCGGCGGGTGTCGGGGTGCCGGTGGGGAGCCTGATCCGGGCGTTGCCGGAGCTTTCGGTGGCGCATGGCTGGATGGAACCGGTGGAGGCGGGTCAGGGGTTTGGGGTTTTCGTGGATGCGGCTCGTGAAGGAAGGGAACTGGCCTCGACACTGGCGTCGGCCCGGGAACTGGCGTCCGGCCGCCTGATCCTGGTTACGGGACCGAGACCCGCGCAATCGGGGGAGGAACGGGACGCCTTGGCGCGGGCGGCGGGGATGGGAGCGGATGTGGTTCTGGTGGCTCCGGACAACGCGGATGGGTTGGAGCACCGGTTGCTGGCGGAGGGCTTTCGAAGGGCGGCATCGGGGTCCGGGGCGGTGGTGGTGGTGGAGGACGACCGGCATCGGGCCCTGCATCGGGCGTGTGCGGCGGCGCGTCCGGGGGATGTGGTGGTGGCGGCGGGCAAGGCGTTGTCGCCGGTGCAGGTGAACGGTCTTGCGCAGGTGCCCTGGGATGACCGGCTTCATCTGGGGATGGTGCTGGGGCGACTCGGGTATGTGGGGGCGGATTTCGGAGGTTGAAGTATGGAATCGCGCGACATCCGATGGCTGGAACAGGCGACCCGGGGTGAATTGCGACCGGGCGGACCGACGGGGTTGGTGGAAGGGGTGACGACGGACAGCCGGGCGGCGGGGCCGGGGCAGGTGTTTGTGGCCTTGAAGGGGGACCGGTTTGACGGGCATGACTTTCTGGATGCGGTGGTGGCGGCGGGGGTGGGCGCGGTGGTGGTCGGGCCTGGCTGGGAACGCCGGGTGCCGCAGGAGTGCGCGGTGGTGACCGTGGCGGATCCGCGTCGGGCATTGGGTTGGATGGGGGCGAAGTACCGGTCGGAGTTTGAACTGCCGGTGGCGGCGGTGGCTGGATCGAATGGCAAGACGACGAGCAAGGAGATGTTGGCGGCGTTGCTGGAGACGCGGGGGCCGGTGTTGCGGAGCGAGGCGAGCTTCAACAATGACATCGGGGTTCCGCTGACCCTGCTGCGACTGGAACGGAAGCACTGGGCGGCGGTGTTGGAAGCGGGAACGAATCATCCGGGCGAACTTGCGCCCTTGCTGGGATGGATCCGGCCGCGGCTGGGATTGCTGACGGGGATCGGGCGCGAGCACCTCGAGTTCTTCGGGGACCTGACAGGAGTGGCGGAGGAAGAGGGGGTGTTGGCGGAGGCAGTGGGGGCGGACGGTTTTCTGGTGATGAACGGCGACTCGGAATACTCGGATGCGGTGGCGGAGCGTTGTCCGGGGCGGGTGATCCGGTTCGGGGCCGGTTCGGGTCATGGGTGGCGGGTGATGTCGAGTCGGGCGGGCTGGGATGGGGAACGGTTCCGGTTGGAGACGGATCGGGCGGGCTGGAGTGGGGACTGGTGGGTGGGAGTGCCGGGGAGGCACATGGCGATCAATGCGGCGGGGGTATTGGCATTGGCGGCGGAACTGGGGGTGGAACCGGATGCGGCCCGGGAGGTGTTGGCGGGGTTTCGGCCCCCGAAACAGCGGTTGGAGGTGTTCGAGGCGGGCGGCGTTCGGGTGTTGAACGACTGCTACAACGCCAACGCCGACTCCATGCTGGCAGCGTTGGAAACGCTCCATGATCTCCCGTGTGCCGGTCGCCGGGTGGCGGTGCTGGGCGATATGAATGAACTGGGATCGCTGAGCGAACCGGCACACGGGGAGATTGGGGCGAGGGCGGCGCAGGTGGCGGATGCCATCTTCGCGCAGGGACGGCATGCGGAACGGACGATCGCCGCGGCGCGTTGGGCGGGGGCGGGGTTGGCGGCGGTGCATCGGGATGTGGCGGATCTGACGGAGGCGGTGGGGGGCTATTTGCGACCGGGCGACGTGGTGTTGGTGAAGGCGTCCCGGTCGGCGCGACTGGAGCGGGTGACGGAGGGTTTGCTGGGAATGCTGGGCCAGGAGGAGGCGGGCTGAGATGCTTTACCAGATTTCAGAGCTGTTCCCGTTCGCCCCGTGGTCCTTGCTGCGGTACGTGACGGTGCGTGCGGGAGGGGCGCTGGTGACGGCGTTGTTGCTTTCGTGGTGGCTGGGGCCGCGGGTGATCGAATGGCTGCGGGACCTCAAGTTCCGGCAGGATTACCGACCCAAGGATGCCCAGAAGCCCGGGGACGTGACGGGAGCGGCGGATGACCAGTCCAAGCGGGGGACGCCGACCATGGGCGGGATCCTGATTGTGCTGACGCTGGATCTGTCGGTGTTGATGTGGGCGCGGTGGAATCCGTTGGTGATCCTGGCGCTGGTGGTGTTGCTGGCCTTTGCGGGGCTGGGTTTCTACGACGACTGGAAGAAGGTCTCGAAGCAGGATGCCGACGGGGTGTCGTCGAAGTTCAAGCTGGTGGTGCAGTTCGGGGTGGCGATGGCGGCGGTGGCCTATCTGTGGCGATTGCCCTCGGGAAGTGCGTTGGTGACGGAGGTGAATTTTCCGTTTGTGGCGGCGAAATCGGCGGTGTGGACGGGTGGGGCGGCGATGGCGGTGGCGCTGGTGTTGTCGGTGCTGACCATTGTGGGATCGAGCAACGCGGTGAACCTGACGGACGGCATGGACGGGCTGGCCATCGGGTGCACGATCCTCTGCACGTCGGTGTTCCTGGTGCTCTCGTATGTGTCGGGCAATGCGGAGCTGTCGAAGTACCTGCTGATGCCGAAGGTGCCCGGGGCAGGGGAATTGACGGTGGTGTGTGCGGCCCTGATCGGGGCGAGCCTGGGTTTCTGGTGGTTCAATTGTCATCCGGCCAGCGTGTTCATGGGGGACACGGGCAGTCTGGCGATCGGCGGATTGCTGGCGGTGATCGCCGTGGCGATCCACCAACCGTTGACCCTGATCATTGCGGGCGGGGTGTTCGTGGTGGAGGCGGTGAGCGTGATGACCCAGATCGGCTGGTTCAAATACACCCGGATCCGGTATGGCACCGGCCAGCGGGTATTCCGCATGGCCCCCCTGCATTCGCACTACCGCAAGCTGGGATGGTCCGAGACCAAGGTGGTCACCCGATTCTACATCGTGGGGATCCTGTGCGCGGTGGTGGCGTTGAGCACGGTCAAGATCCGATGAAAACCACACGAAAACCTCGGAAAAGCAATGATTTTGCATTGGGTACACCGGTTGCTTGCGCCATCGGGTGTGCCCCGATACAAAACAGGTCGGGGATGACGCACCGATCCAGTCGGACTCCGGCGCGTCCATCCCCGTTGCGCGGCAGTCATCACCCCAGTTTTTTGAATCGAATTCCCAATTCCGGCGCCGTCGTGCGCCAACTACATCCATGAGCACTCCCAACCCCCTCGCACCTCAAGGTTCCATGCTGGAGAAACACGGTCGCGGCCGGTCCACCGTCCAGATCATCAGCTTCATCGGTGCCTTCCACGTGTTCGTCCTGTGCGGCCTTCTCTGGATCGGTTGCAAGAAGGATGACCAGACCGCGACGGGTACTGGAACCGCCCTGGATGGGGCCGGTGCCGCGGGCGGACTGGCCGACCCGGGGTTTGCCGCCAACTATGATCTGCCGCCACTGACCAATCCGCCGGTTGGATTGGGGGCGTCCGGGATGGGTGCGGCGCCGGCTGCGGGGACATCCGGGGTTGGGGCTGCCCCGACGGGTTATGGGGACGGACCCGCGGCGGACCCTCTTCCGCCGTTGACCGGCGGAGGACTGGCTCCCCTGCCGAACACCGCTCAACCCGTGGAACCGATGCCGACGGGAGCGGTGACCGAGCATGCGGTGGCCTCGGGTGACACCGGGATGTCGATTGCCCGCAAGTACGGGATTTCATTTACGGCATTGAAGGCGGCGAATCCGGCGGTGGATTGGAATCGGCTCAAGGTGAAGCAGGTGTTGAGTGTGCCGGCTCCGTCGGCTGCGTCGGCCGCAGGGGCGACTGGCGGCGCGACAGACGGAGGGACGTCGGTGTCGACCGCGGACGGCATGGTGACGTACACGGTGAAGCCGGGGGACACCGGAACGCGGATTGCGTCCAGGCACGGCGTGACGTGGAAGGCGATCCGGGCCGCCAACGGATTGAAGTCGGATGTCATCAAGCCGAACCAGAAGTTGAAGATTCCGGCGAAGACCGGCGGGACGGGGAGTGGAGCGGCGACAGGAACCCCGACGGCGACCCCGGTGACGGGTCGCTGAGCGGCAAGGCTCACTTCCGGCCGAGGCATTACTGATCCCATGACCACGCTGACCACACTCCTGATCCTGGCGGTGGGGTCGTTGGTGGCATTGAGCCTGACGGTGTTGTCGAGTGCGACGTTGCTGGACCGCAATCCGGATGCGTCATTGCAGAGCCAGGCGATCTCGTGCGCGGTCGGGTTGGTGGCGTTGGTGTTGGGGGCCGGGCTGGATTACCGACGGTGGGGACGTCGACGATGGGTGTGGGGATTGTATGGGGTGACGCTGGTGTTGCTGTTTCTGGTGCTGGTCTTTGCGCCGGAGATCAAGGGGGCGCGTCGCTGGCTGTGGGGGATTCAACCTGCGGAACTGGCGAAGCTGACGATGGTGTTGGTGCTGGCGTGGTATGGGAGTCGGTACTGGTCGGAGATGGACGGGTTCTGGGTGGGGGTGGGACGGAGTGCACTGATCGTGACGCCGATGGTCGCGTTGGTGTTGCTGGAGCCGGACCGTGGAACAGCGGCGTTGATGATGGCGGTGACCCTGGGGGTGCTGTTGCTGGCGGGGGTACGATGGTTGCACGTGGGCGTCCCTGGGATGGTGGGGGTGGCGGTGCTGACGGTGATGATCTCCGTGAATCCGATGGCGAGGAACCGGATTGAGCGATGGTTGGAGGGGGATGGTTACCAGGTGAACAAGGGGTTGATGGCATTGGGTCAGGGCGGAGTGGCGGGAACAGGTCTGGGGCGGGGGACACTCAAGTACAACGTCCCGGAGGTGCACACGGATTTCATCCTGCCGGCGGTGGGAGAGGAACTGGGGCTCACCTTCACGCTGGGGGTGGTGGGTGCCTACCTGGTGATCCTGGTCTGCGGATTCAGCATCGCTTCGCGGGCTCCGGACCGGTTTGGCATGCTGCTCGCCGCCGGCATCACCTCCGTCATCTGCACCCAGGCCATCGTGAACATCGGGGTGGTGACCGAGATGTTTCCCAACAAGGGCATGCCGTTGCCCTTCGTGAGTCGGGGAGGATCCAACCTCATGGTGTTGCTGGCGATGGTTGGCCTCCTGGTGTCGGTTGCGCGTCAGGTGTCGGGATCTCCAGTCCCGGTCTCATCCGGACGCAGTGGCGGTCGACGTCCGCGCACCCCGTTTTCCAACGACACCGAACTGGCTGAATCCGCATGAGCCTGAACCGGCCTGTATCCGTGGCGATTGCCTGTGGTGGGACCGGGGGACACCTGTTTCCCGGCCTGGCGGTGGGTCGTGCGCTGGTGGCGCGCGGAGCCGCGGTGAGCCTGTTGATTTCGCCCAAGGAAGTGGATCAGGTGGCGGTCCGGGGCATTACCGGGTTGCGGGTGGAGACCCTGCCGGCGGTGGGGTTGCAGGGGAGCAATTACCCGTCGTTCGGCTGGGGTTTTCTTCGGTCCTGGTGGTTGTCCCGGCGCCTGTTCCGGCGGGACACGCCGGTGATGGTGCTGGCGATGGGTGGATTCACGGGTGCGCCTCCGGTGTTGGCCGGGCGATGGGCGGGTGCGGCCACCGCGTTGCATGAGTCCAACACCATCCCGGGTCGGGCGAACCGGATGCTGGCGCGGTGGGTGGGGACCAGCCTGGTGGGGTTTGCCGAAGCGGGTCCGCGACTGGGGGGTGGGGCGCGGGTGATGGTCACTGGAACCCCGGTCCGGGAGATGTTCCGTCCGATGGATCCAGGTGTGGCGCGGATGGAGTTGGGGTTGGACCCGGCGCGACCGGTCCTGGCGATCCTGGGAGGAAGCCAGGGGGCAACGGGATTGAACGAAGTGGTCCGGGCTGCGTTGCCGGCGATGGCGCGGCACTGGCCGGGATTGCAGTACCTCCATCTGACGGGGGCACGGGATGTGTCGGCGATGACCCTCGCCTATGCAGGTCTGGGACTGGACGCCCGGGTGAGTGCGTTTTCGGATCGGATGGATCTGGTGTTGGGGGCGGCGACGGCGGCCTTGGCGCGATCGGGGGCATCGACCCTGGCCGAACTGGCCGCCATGGGACTTCCGTCGGTGCTGGTGCCGTTTCCGTCGGCGGTGGACGACCATCAACGGGTGAATGCCGAGGTTTTCGTGAGGGCAGGTGCGGCCCGGATCCTGGCCCAGCGGGATGCCCAACCCCGGTTGTTGTGCGATGCACTTTCCGGGTTGGTGGACTCGGCCGTTGACCGGGAGCAGATGGGCGCTGCGGCGGCCCGGTTGCATCGGGCGGATGCCGCCGACCGGATCGCTGAACACCTGTTGGCGGCGGCGTCCGGACCGTTTGCATCGCGTCCCTGGGAGGGTGCGGTGTCGGGACAACCGAGAGCGGAGTGGATCCGATGAACATGCTCCGACTCAGCGAACAACCTTTGGAGCCGGCGGAGGTGATGGCGGCGGAACGGGCGATGCGGGTGGCGGACCTGCATCTGGATCTGCAACGGGCGTTGTCGAAGGAGACGGTATTGCGACGGGACGAGCCGTTGGGACGCCGGACGACCTTGCGGGTGGGCGGGCCGGCGGACCTGTATGTGGAGCCGGCTGGAGAGGAAGAATTGACGGCGGTGGTGGACCTGGCGCGGGTGTTGGATGTCCCGGTGTTCGTGTTGGGAAGGGGTTCGAACCTGTTGATCCGCGACGGAGGGATCCGGGGTGTGGTGATCTCGTTGGCGCATCCGGCGTTTTCGCGGATCGAGGTGCGGGATGGGGCGGTGTGGGCGGGAGCGGGCGCGGGTTTGAGGCAGGTGGCGAATGCGGCGCGGGACGCGGGGTTGGGCGGGATGGAATTCATGGAAGGGATTCCGGGAAGCGTCGGGGGGGCATTGCGGATGAATGCGGGGGCAATGGGCGGCTGGATTTTTGATCGGGTGGAGGTGCTGCGGTACCTGGAGCCGGCGGGCCAGGTCCGGGAGATCCCGGGGGTGGAGGCGGGTGCCCTGTACCGGGGTTGTCCGTTGCTGGTGCGGTCGGTGGCATTGGGAGCGTTGTTGCGGGGCGATGCGGCGGAGCGGTCGGCAATCCAGGAGCGGATGGCGGTGTCGAACCGGAAACGGTGGTCGAGTCAACCCCGGCAACCGAGCGCGGGTTGCACCTTCAAGAATCCGGCGTCGGACCTCCCGGCGGGTCGTCTCATTGATGAGCTGGGTTTGAAGGGAATGCGGGTGGGCAACGCGATGGTTTCGGATGTCCACGCGAATTTCTTCGTGAACCTGGGAGAGGCCACGGCGGGCGATGTCCTGCGCCTGATCGAGCAGGTGCGCCATCGGGTGCGCGAAGCCCGGGGGATCGAGCTTGAGACCGAGGTGGAGGTGGTAGGGGAAGACGAGGTGGCGGCATGAAGACGCCCCTGACCGTGACGGTGTTGATGGGCGGGCCCTCGGCGGAACGGGAGGTCTCGCTGAGATCGGGAGCGGCGGTGGCGCAGGCGTTGCGCACGCGGGGACATCGGGTGCACGAGGTCGATCCGGTGCCGGGCAGGCTGGAGGTTCCGTCCGGGACGGACGTGGTGTTCCTGGCCTTGCACGGAACGTATGGGGAGGACGGACGGGTGCAGGCCGAGTTGGAGTCGTTGGGTTTGCGATACACCGGATGCGGGGTGGAGGCGTCGCGGGTGGCGTTTGACAAGGCGTTGACGAAGGAACGGTGTCGGGCGGATGGGGTGCCGGTGGCGAGGTCGGTGGTGATCCCGTCGATGTGTGGATGGCCGGAAGGCTGGACGGGGCCGGTGGTATTGAAGCCGGTGCGCCAGGGCAGCAGCGTGGGGTTGGCGTTTGTGGAGGGACCGGCGGATTTTGCGGCGGGCCTGGAGTCGGCGTTGGGACATGGGAGTGAGGTCCTGATGGAGGAACGCATCGTGGGTCGGGAGACGACGGTGGGGATCCTGGAAGATCGCGCATTGCCGGTGGTGGAAGTGAGGCCGCGGCAGGGGACGTATGATTATCGGAACAAGTACACGGCGGGAGCGACGGAGTATTTTTGTCCGGCGGACTTTCCGGAGGCGGTGACGGCGGGGATCCAGGCGGCGGCGTTGGGGGCATTCCGGGCGGTGGGAGGCCGGGACTATGCGCGTGTGGACGTGATGGTGCGCGGGGATGGGAGCCCGGTGGTGTTGGAGGTGAACACGCTGCCGGGGATGACGGAGACGAGCCTGATGCCCAAGGCGGCGGCGGCGGCGGGGATGGATTTCGGGACCCTTTGCGAGCGGTTGCTGGAACTGGCGTTGCGACACACCTGCTGAATGGGGATTGAACCATGTTTGGCTTCATCAAGAACAACCGGAAACGGCGACAGGAACGGGGATTCCGCCTGGAAGTGAAACTGCGGGCGGACGCGGCGCAACGGGGACGGCGCCGGATCGGGTCACGGCTGTTGGTCGGACTCAGCCTGATCGGGCTTGCGGTGGGAACCGTGGTGGGTGGCTCGGCCCTGGCGCGGCATTACTGGCTGTACCGGGTGGATGCCCTGGCCCTGCGCCACGTGCCGGTGACGACCGACGGCGTGCTGTCGACGTCGGAGATCCTGGCGCAGGCGGGGTTGAAGTCGGGCATGAACACCTTCGCGCTGGATCTGCCGAAGCTGAGGGAACAACTGCTGCGACATCCGCGGGTGGTGGATGCGGCGGTGCATCGGGAGCTTCCGGACACGATCCGGTTGCAGGTGAAGGAACGGTTTCCGGTGGCCCGGGTGAAGGCGGTGAGTCAGCAGGGATTCGACTTTGGCTACCTGTTGGATGAGGCGGGACACATGATGTTGCCGTTCGACCGGACCCAGGTGCCGGTGGACGTGCTGGAGATCGAGGCACAACTCCCGATCCTGGTGGGAGCCCCGCAGATGTCGTTGGTGCGGGGGCGTGCGGTGCAGGATTCCCAGGTGCGTGCGGCCCTCCGGTTTCTGGCGGACTTCGAGGCCTCCCCGATGGCCGGGCTCTCGGAGATCGTGAGTGTGGATCTGGGGCGTCCCCAGGAACTCGAGGTGCTGACGGTGCTGGGTTCCCGGGTGGTGTTTGCAGCGCGGGATGCCGAGGACGGATTCGCCATGCCGCTGCTGCGCTGGGCGGCGGTGCATCAGGATGCGGCCGGGCGTGGGCGCCTGATCGGATCGCTGGATCTTTCGGTGACCAACAATGCTCCGCTCCGGTGGTTGGATGCGGCGACCGCCCCGGTGGAGGGGCCGCGTCCAGCCAAGGCCAAGCGGAAACCCCTGCGTCGAAATGTTTGATTCCGGCAACATTGTCGTCGGCCTCGAGACCGGCACCCACAAGATCTGTGCGGCGATCGGGGAACTTGCCGCCAACGGAAGCTTCACGGTGCTGGGTCTGGGTCAGGCCCGATCCCGGGGCGTCCGCAAGGGGGAGATCACGGATCCGCAGAAGACGTCGGACGACATCCGGCAAGCGTTGACCGAAGCGGAGAACCAGGCGGATTGGGAGGTGTCGTCGGTCTTCCTGGGGGTGACCGGTGCGCATGTGCGGGGGTTCAACAACCGGGGCATCCATCCGGTGGTCAGTGCGGATCGGGAGATCACCCAGGACGATGCCGAGGATGCGATCCGGAATGCGAAGGCGGTGAACCTGCCGCCGGACCATGCTGTGCTGCACACCGTCCGTCAGGACTTCAAGGTCGACGATCTGGAGGGGGTGCAGAATCCGGTGCGGATGGTGGGAGCGAAGGTCGAGGCGCGGGTTCATGTGATCCATGGCCATGGCAACCGGATCCAGAACGGGATCCGGGCGGTGCAATCCCTCCAGCTCAGCGTGGAGGGCGTGGTGTTCAACGGCCTGGCTTCGGCCCTTGCGGTGTTGAACCGGGACCACAAGCAGATGGGTGCGCTGGTCATCGATCTGGGCGCCGGTGCCACCGAGTTCGCGCTCTATTCGGATTCCATCCTGCGCCACAGCGGGGTGCTGGCGGTGGGTGGAGATCATGTCTCCAACGACCTGGCCATCGGATTGAAGATCCCCCTGGGCCGGGCTGAAGCCCTGAAGATCGAGCAGGGCGGTGCGATGGTCCTTCCAGAGGATGCCTCGGAGATGGTGGCCATCCATTCGGACAGCAGCCTGCCGGAACGTTCGGTGACGCGGGAACAGTTGCGTCGGATCCAGTCCTTGCGGACGGAGGAGATCCTCGAATTGATCGCCCGGGATGTCGGGCCGTTGCTGGGGTTGGCGCGGGCGGGGGTTTTCCTGTGTGGCGGCGGGGCGCGGATGCGGGAGATCGCGCCATTGGCCGAGCGGATCTTTCGATTGCCGGTGAACATCGGGCGCACCCAGGACGTGTCGGGATCGGTGGAATCGTTGGGGCAACCGGAGTTTGCCACGGCGATCGGGTTGGCGCGGTTCGGGGCGATGCGCCTGACCGGACGGCCGGAGCGGACGTGGCGATCACGGCTGGGGCGATGGTTCCTTCGTTGAGAATGGCCGGGTGATTTGATCCCTATGAATCCAGAGGAAATGCAAACCGGGAACGGAACCGATGGGACGACCGCGGCGGGGCCGGTGCTCCAGGACTTCCGTGTGTTTGGGGTGGGTCGCGCGGGAATCCATGCGATCGAGCAGTTGTGTGGCGCCGGGGCGTTGCCGGGGGTGGAGGTGATCGCGGTGCATTCGGATGCCCAGACCCTGGCCCGGTCATCGGCGCCGCATCGGCATCGGCTGGGCGAAGGGACGTTGCGCGGACTGGGTTCGGGCGGGGATCCGGCGGTGGGTCAGACGGCGGCGGAGCGGGATGCGGCGGAATTGCGTCGATGGGTTGAGGGGGCGCGGGTGGTGTTCATCCTGACGGGGTTGGGAGCGGGGACGGGCACGGGAGCGGCGCCGGTGCTGGCGCGGGTGGCGCGGGAGGCCGGGGCGTTGGTATTGGGAGTGGCGACCTTGCCGTTTCATTGTGAGGGCACCTTGCGGGCGGGGCATGCCGCCCTGGGGATGCGGGGGTTGAAGGGATGTGCGGACGCGGTGATCACGGTGCCGAACCAGCGGGTGCTGGCGATGTTGGACGGGTCGACGCCGGCGACGGCGGTGTTTGGGGCGGCGAACCGGCTGTTGGTGGATGGGGTGCGGGGGTTGTGGCAATTGCTGACGCGACCGGGATTGATCCAGTTGGATTTTGCGAGTCTGGAGCGGTTGTTGCGGGGGCGGCATTCGGAGAGTGCGTTTGCGTGTGTGGAAGCGTCCGGGGCGAACCGGGCGCAGGAGGTGGTGGACCGGTTGTTGGCGAGTCCGTTCCTGGCGAACGACACGGTGTTGCCGGTGGCGGACGCGGTCCTGATCGCGGTGACTGCGGGGTCCGAGGTTCCCTTCGCCGAGATTGAAGGGGTTTTGGAGCGGATCCAGGCCGAGTGTCGTCAGGCGCAGGTGGTGGTGGGAACGAGTGTGGATGCGGGGATGGCGGATCGGATGGTGGTGACGTTGGTGGCCTCGGTGGGTGGCTCGGCGCCGCTGCCTGAGGTGGAGGTTTCATCCGGGAGAACGGAAGCGCCGGGTTGGGAACGCGCCGGGTTGGCCCCGGAGATCCTGGGGGGCGAATACCTGACGGGCGGGACGACGGGAGGACGGTCTTCCGGCGGATTGGTTCCACCGGCACCGGAACTGACGGCGGGTCAGCGTCAGGGATTGGGAGGACGTCCCGGGTTGGGCAAGAAGAGGAAGGTGGTCCAGACCACGTTCAACTTTGAGATGGTCAGCCGGGGTCGGTTCGAGAAGACGGAGGCGACGATCCTGCATGGCGAGGATCTCGACATCCCGACCTTCCTGCGCCGGGGCATCTCACTGAATTGATCGGGGACAGGGAGAAGGTTGGCTTGGGAAAAAGCGTCGACCATGATGGCCTGCACATGGGAGATCGGCCGATCGACACATTGAACCGTCCGGACGTGGTGTTGGAACAGACACTGCGCCCGGGTTTGTTCGCCGACTTCACCGGTCAGGCGAAGGTGAAGGAACGACTGGAGATTGCCGTGACGGCGGCGTGTCAGCGATCAGAGGCGTTGGATCACGTGCTGCTCAGCGGACCGCCGGGCCTGGGCAAGACGACGATCGCCAACATCCTGGCCCGGGCCATGGGCACCAATCTCAAGGCGACCAGCGGGCCCACCATCGAGAAGGCGTCGGACCTCGCCGGACTGCTGACCAACCTCGCCGCCGGCGACATCCTCTTCATCGACGAGATCCATCGGTTGCAGAAGACGGTGGAAGAGTACCTCTACTCGGCCATGGAGGATTTCCGGATCGACATCATCATCGATCAGGGGCCGAACGCGCGGTCGGTGCAGTTGACGATTCCGCGGTTCACGCTGGTGGGAGCGACGACCCGGAGCGGGCTGTTGAGTGCGCCATTGCTGACCCGGTTCGGCATCCGGGAACGGCTCGACTACTACAAGGCGGAACAGTTGCAGACGATTGTGACGCGGAGCGCGGGGTTGCTGAAGGTGGCCATCGATGACGCCGGCTCGATGGAGATCGCCCGGCGGAGTCGTGGGACGCCGCGGATAGCGAACAACCTGCTGAGGCGGGTCCGGGATTACGCACAGGTCCGCGGGGATGGCCGGATCGACGCTGCATTGGCGGATCGAGCCCTGGCCATGCTGGAGATCGATCAGCACGGCCTGGACGAGATGGACAAGCGGATCCTGGAGACGGTGGTGGTCAAGTTCGGCGGGGGACCGGTGGGGGTGAATTCCATGGCGGTGTCGGTGGGTGAGGAAGCGGACACCATTGAAGAGGTCTATGAACCGTACCTGATCATGGAAGGTTATCTGAACCGGACATCGCAAGGGCGCGTGGCCACGGAGTTGGCCTATAAACGATTGGGGATCCAGTACCTCGGCGGGAATGGTGGCCGTTTGCTTTAGGGGGTGAGGGTGTGGTGACCACGAAAGGCCACGAGGAGGATTGGAGCGGCGAGGGTTGCTCGCCGGGATGATGTCGGACGGCGACCGAACGTCGCCGTTCCGGGAAGGATGGAGATTCGACTCAGGTTTCCGGGTTCAAGGGTTGGCATCGGTGCGGGGCCCGGGTCAGGGTTTGACCCGCATGGACACTCGAAGGCTTTGCATCGGGCGGTTGAGGTTGGTGCGGCGGGTTTTGTTGTTGTTGGTTGGCAGCCTGGTGCCGGTGGCGTTGGGCGCTGCCTTGCCGATCCAGGTGTTCATCCTGGCCGGTCAATCGAACATGGAAGGCCAGGCCGTCGTGGATCTGGAAGGCAAGGATTACAACGGGGGCAAGGGGACCCTGGTGCAGTTGTTGAAGGATCCTGCAAAGGCGGCCCGGATGGGACATCTGCGCGATGCGGAAGGCAACTGGGTGACGCGAGGGGATGTCCGGGTCCGATATCAACGTGAGGGCAAACCGTTGTTGGACGGGCCGTTGGGCATCGGGTTCAGCGTGTATGACGGTCGCCATCATTTCGGGCCGGAACTGCAGTTCGGTCATGTGCTCGGGGATCATTTCGAGAACCCGGTGCTGCTGATCAAGACGGCGTGGGGTGGCAAGAGCCTGTACAAGGACTTCCGCCCTCCGTCAGCGGGTGGCGAGGTTGGAAAATACTTCAAACTCATGATTGCCGAGGTGCGCGCGGCGTTGGCGGACTTGAAGGACGTGTTCCCGGAGCATGCCGATGCCGGATATGAGTTGGCCGGGTTCGTGTGGTATCACGGTTGGAATGATGGAGTGGAGCCGAAGACAGCGGTGCCCGAGTACGAATCCAATCTCGTCCACCTGATCCGGGATGTGCGTCGGGAGTTCAGGGTTCCGGAGTTGCCGGTGGTGATTGGTGAACTGACCGGGCCCTGGGTGGAGGCGCCGGCGGAGTGGACGGCGTTGCGCCGGGCCCAGGCGGCGGTGGCGGCGAGGAAGGAGTTCCGGGGCAACGTGGTGTTCGTCGAGACCCATGATTTTGTCCGGTTGCCTGAGGAATCGCCGAACCCGACCCATGGCCATCATGAGTTCGGCAATGCGGAGACATACTTTCTGGTGGGGGACGCACTGGGTCGGGGAATGAAGCGGGTCCTGGCGGGTGCCGTGGTCCGTTTCGACCCGGAGATCCGGGAGGTCGAGGGGTGGAAGGTGCATGTGGATCCGGTGTTGCTGACCGGGCCACATGCTGAGGAAGGAGCGGCGGCCCTGGCCATGCTGGCCAATCACCTGCAACGGATACGGATCCTGGTTCCGGCCGGGCCGCTGGAGAAGTTGCGGAAGGTCGGGATCTGGCTGGAGCACGATCATCCGCGGCTCAACTCCATGCAGTATCATCCGAGTGTGGGGTGGCTGTTGGCCAACCGCCATGACCCGCGACTGGAGCGCATGGTGCACATCACGCAGGCGCGCGATCTCCTTTCACGGAGTCAGATGCTCAAGCATCCGGCGGTGATCCTGCATGAGTTGGCGCATGGCTATCACGATCAGGTGCTGGGTTTCGACCATCCGGAGATCCGGGCCGCCTATGAGAAGGCGCGGGATTCGGGCTCTTACGAAAAGGTGCTGTTGTATACCGGCGAGCGGGTGAAGCATTACGCGCTGACCACTCCCCAGGAGTATTTCGCCGAAGGCACCGAAGCTTATTTCTATCGGAACGATTTCCATCCCTTTGTCAGGGCCGAATTGAAGGAACATGACCCGACGTTGCATGATCTCCTGGAGAAGATCTGGGGGAAGGCGGAGTGAACGTCCCATTTTCAGGTTGAACCCCATCTCCAAACCAAGCCCCTTGTTTCCCACATTCCATGAAGATCACACGCATCCTGGCCTATCGGGTTGAATTGCCGTTGGTGGAAGGCTGTTACCGCTGGAGCGGTGGCAAGTCGGTTTCCGTTTTTGACAGCACATTGGTGCGGGTGGAGACCGATGTCGGATTGGTGGGACATGGCGAGGTGTGCCCGCTGGGACCGTTCTATCTGCCGGCCTATGCGGAGGGTGTCCGGGCTGGTGTGCGTGAGTTGGGGCCGCATCTGCTGGGCTGGGACCCTCGCGAGTTGGGACGGTTGAACCAGCGCATGGACGCCGCGCTCAAGGGTCATCCCTATGTGAAGAGCGGCATCGACATCGCGTGCTGGGACATCCTCGGACAAGCCTGTGGATTGCCGGTGTGCGTGCTGATGGGAGGACGTTTTGGGGAAGAGGTGCGGCTTTACCGCGCCATTTCGCAGGAGGATCCGGAGGTCATGGCCCGCAAGGTGGCCGGATACCGGGGCGAGGGTTATACCCGGTTCCAACTCAAGGTCGGTGGGGACCCGGATACGGACATCGAGCGCATCCGCGCTGTCCGTGGGATGCTTCAGTCGGGTGACCGGTTGGTGGCGGATGCGAACACGGGGTGGACGCAGCACGAGGCGATGCGGGTGGTGCGGGCGGTGCGGGATGTGGATGTCTACATTGAGCAGCCGTGTCTTTCCTATGAGGAATGTCTGGCGGTGCGGCGGCACACGGATCACCCGTTCGTGCTGGATGAAAATGTGGATGGATTGGACATGCTGTTGCGGGCGCGGGCGGATCTGGCGATGGACGTGGTGAACCTGAAGATCAGCAAGCTGGGTGGGCTTACGAAGACGCGCCAGGTGCGGGACCTGTGCGTGAGCATGGGGATTGCGATGACGTTGGAGGACAGTTGGGGAGGAGACATCACGACCGCGGCGATCGCGCATCTGGCGCACAGCACGCCGGAGGAGTTCCGGTTCACCAGCACGGATTTCAACAGCTACGTGACGGTGAGCACGGCTGAAGGCGCGCCTCAGCGGGTGAAGGGCTTCATGTCGGCGAGTTCGGCACCGGGCCTTGGGGTGAAGCCGCGGATGGAAGTGTGGGGAAGACCGCTGGTGGAGGTGGGGTGAGTCATGACCAGGAGGCAGTTTGACGGGAAGTGAGACAAACAGGCAAACCCATGAACAGTTCAGCAATTCCCTTCACGTCACGGACTCCGCGCGGCTTCACCCTGATCGAATTGCTGGTGGTCATCGCGATCATCGCGATCCTGGCGGGATTGCTCCTGCCCGGGTTGGGTCGGGCGAAACAGAAGGCGCTGGGCATCGCCTGCATGAACAATCATCGGCAGCTGATGCTGGCGTGGCGGATGTACGTGGAGGACAACCGGGACCAGTTGCCCTTCGTGAAGCACGGGCCTTACGCCTGGGTGGATGGCTGGCTCGATTTCAAT
>CAZDYB010000005.1:0-1836 GCA_964509045.1 uncultured Akkermansia sp. | reverse complement strand
CCAGTCTCCTCGCACCCCAGCTCGGCCGGAACATCGGTGTCTGGAAATGTCCGGGGGATCGGAGTGTGGTGCGGATCCAGGGACAGGCGAGGCCCCGGGTACGCAGCATGTCGATGGTGAACTGGGTGGGTGGCCGGGGTGAAGGCCGGGCCATGGGCTGGTCCGGGCCGGGTTGGCGAGTTTACCGTACGCTGTCGGACATGCGGGATCCTGGCCCGGCCAACACCCTGGTCTTCCTGGATGAACGCGAGGACAGCATCAATGACGGCATGTTCGTGGTGGACATGACCGGTTATCCCGACCGTCCCCAGAGTCTCCGGATCGTTGATCTGCCGGCCAGTTACCACGCCGGTTCAGGCGGATTCTCCTTCGCGGACGGCCATTCCGAGCAGCATCGATGGCTCGATGCCCGGACGAAGCCGGTGGTGCGGCCCGGCCAGGTCATTCCCTACGATTATCCGTCGCCGAACAACCCGGATGTCGTGTGGATGCAGGAACGGGCCACGCGCCGCGAGTGATCGGCGGTGTCGATGGGGGGATTGGGGTCCGGTGGCGTATCCCGCCGAGATGCGGAGACGCAGAAGGGATGTTTCCGGAACCGGCGGCTGATAGCTCCTGTCGGTCCTTTGCACCTTCGTGTCTTCGTGCCTTCGTGTGAGCTCTTCCCCCGCCGTTTCCGTGCATCGACACGGTTGGGAAGCTTCACCACAGAGGGCACAGAGGGGGACGAGAAGAAGGTGCAGAAACTGCGGACTTCATGGCGGAAGGTTTCACACGAAGCCACGAAGCCACGAAGGAGTATTCGCCCTGCGGTTGAGCATTTCGGAATTCTTGAACCACGAATTTCACGGATGCAAACGGATGGATGCGGTCGGGGGGGCGCATCCTGACACTGTCCCCGCCAGAGAACCCGATGCCGGCAACCGAACTTAGCCGCTCCAGTCAGGGGGCAGTGTCAAGGTGGGGACCCGGCCAGGAAACGACCGACTTTCTGCTTGAACATGAATCGGGCGACTTCCTTGATCAGTTGCGTGGTTTCCCGGTGTCCGGCCTGAATCGTCCGGGAGGCACGGTTGGTTTGGTGTCCTGAGCCGTCCCCCAGTCCCGGGACGGCGTTTTCATCTCATGCAATTGATCCATCTTGAAGGCGGCAACGCCCTCTCACCGTTCCGGTCCGCCGCACTTCTGGGTGCGCTGAAGGAGATCCATCCGGCGATCACGGGCATTCATGCGCGTTACCTTCATGGCGTGCTGCTTTCATCCCCCTTGCCAGCCGGGCAGGATCGCAGGCTCGCCGAGTTGCTGACCTATGGGGATCCGTATGCCGGCCCGACGGGTGGAGGGATCACCCTGATCGTGGCGCCGCGACTCGGGACGGTTTCGCCATGGGCATCGAAGGCGACCGACATCGCGCACAACTGTGGATTGCCGATCCGGCGGGTGGAACGGGTGACGGAATACCGGATTGTGCTCGGGGAAGGTTCGCAGGGGTTGGATCCGGCCCGACTGGATGCCTGTGCGAGGCTGCTGCATGACCGGATGACGGAAAGTGTATTGGCAGGGCGTGACGCGATCCCGCGTTTGTTCGAGGAAAAGCAGGGTGTACCGATGGAGCATGTCGACGTGCTCGGGGCGGGACGCGGGGCGTTGGAGAAGGCGAACCGGACGTTCGGGTTGGCGTTGAGCGAGGACGAGATTGATTACCTGGTGGCGGCGTTCGTGGGATTGGGGAGGAACCCGACGGATGTCGAACTGATGATGTTCGCGCAGGCCAACAGCGAGCCTTGCCGGCACAAGATCTTCAACGCGGAGTTTGTCATCGATGGCCAGCGACAG
>CAZDYB010000004.1:14010-23154 GCA_964509045.1 uncultured Akkermansia sp. | reverse complement strand
CATCTTTCCGACATATAGGATCCAGTCCTGGCATCAATCCCCTCCCGCACCACGCCACACCGCCAACCCAACCGCAATTCTTCCCGGGACAACACTTCCACAATCCTTCAACCCCCCGGCGTCATCGATCCAATGCTGGAGATCCTCGGCAGATTGCGCCGGTGAATAGTCAACCCAACCTCCCGTCCGTCACCCCCATGAGTATGCGGTCCCCCTCGTCCCAGCGCCCCGGTACTGCGCTTCCTGTCTCGGTCCTGTTCCTGGCCCTGCTCGCCCCCCCTGCCAAAGCCCAACTGTTCGGCCCTGAATCCATCGGCGGCGCGGTGCTGGGTGGAATCGCCGGCGGCGTCATCGGCCACAACAACGGTCGACGTACCGCTGAGGGGGCTGCCATCGGTGCCGGTGCCGTTGCCATCCTCGGTGACATCGTGGGATATGAACGGAGAACCGCCGCTCCCCACCACTGGGATTCCCCCCCACCCTCCGCCCACCCCCATCAACACGCCGTCTCAGGCGCAGTCGTTGGCGGCATTGCCGGCGGAATCATCGGCCACAACAACGGCCGCCATACTGCCGAGGGGATCGCCATCGGAGCCGGAGCAGGCCTGCTGCTCGGCTCCCTCGCTGATCAACAAGCCACCCGACGACAGGCTCTCTGGCAGTCCCCACCCGCATACGTGGCCTCGTCCCCGGTGTCTCCTCCTCCGGATCCTGCACCCTCTGTCCCCACCTCCCAACCCATCCTGATCCGCCCGGTCGGTGGCTACTCCGGATCCCCACAGATGGCCGGTGCCAATGCCCTCTTCGGCCGCTGACCAGCCATCCTTCCCCCCTTGTTCGTGTCAACAAACCTCCCTTCCAACCCGTCTCCCCGCGGGATTGACCACCTGTTCCATCCCCACCAACTTCCCCCCACGCGTATGCTCCGCTTCCCTTCCTCCGCCTCCATCGGCTTCGCCCTGGTGACCATTCTTCTCGCCGGTTGTGCCTCACCCGGTGTCCGCAATCCGTCCGGCGCCGGGGTGACCGTGATGAAGGCCGACGAACAGGGTTTCGTGGCCGGAACCGGGGTTGAATCCCAGGACATCGTGTCCGTGTCCGACAAGATGGCCCGCAGCATCCTCGAAACGCCCCAGATCCAACAGGCCCAGGGCCAACCCCGGGTGGTCCTTCTCCCCATCGAAAACAACACCCGGTTCGCCATCAACAAGGACATCCTCCTGACCCGGGTCCGAGCCCGGCTCAATTCCCAGACCCGGGGCAAGGTCCTTTTCCTCGCCCGCGAACGGATGGCCGCCCTCGAAAGGGAACAGCAACTCAAACAGTCCGGACAGGTCACTGCCGGCAGCGATCCCAATCTCGTCGAATTCCAGGGAGCAGACTTCTTCCTGACCGGGCGCCTCGACGGGGCCACCACCAAAAACTCCCGCGGCGTCAGCGATTACGTCCTCTACACCTTCCAACTGATCGACGCCCGCACCAGCGTCATCATCTGGGAGGACCTCGCGGAGATCAAAAAGCAGGGGCTCGATGACGCCGCCTACCGGTAATCGGAACGCTCCCGGCCGATAGGTACCCATGCCCCTCCTCCGGCTCAGCATCACCCTGCTCGTCGCCATCCTCCTCGCCGGATGCGCCACGAACAACGGCTCCCATCGACCCGACCGCGACGCCGTGCTCCAACAGTATCGGGCTGCCGCCAATCACCTGCGTCGCGCGGAATTCGACTCCGCACGACCACCGCTGGATGACGCCCTGCTCACTCTCGGTGGGATCACCGCCGGAGACCGCTCCGCCCGTCAGGCCCGAGGCTATTTCCGGGGTGAATCTTCCAAGTCATTCCGCGGCGAACCCTATGAGCGGGTCATGGCCTATTTCTATCGCGGCATCCTTTATTGGATGCAGGGTGAACCCGACAACGCCCGGGCCTGCTTCCGCAACGCTCAGATCCAGGATTCAGACGCCGAGAAGGGTGAGTATCAGGCCGATTATGCACTCCTCGATTATCTCGACGGCTATATCACCACCCGACTTGGCGGAGGCGGCGCCGACTCCCTCCAGCGCGCCCGTGCGGTGGCCCGCATGGGTTCGCTGCCCGAATATGATGTCGCGGCCAATGTCATGGTTTTCTTCGAGATGGGACGTGGCCCCTCAAAATACGCCTCCGGTCAGTACGGCGAGCAACTCCGCTTCAGGGCCGGCTCCTCCCGCTCCTCTTCCCTCCGCCTCCGGGTGGCCGGCCAGTCCGTCAGCGTCACACCTTCCGACGACCTTACCTTCCAGGCCACCACTCGCGGCGGTCGGGTCATGGATCATGTCCTCGCCAACAAGGCCGTCTTCAAGGGTTCCACCGACAGCTTCGGAGACGCCGCCATCATTTCAGGAGCCATCCTCGCCGGCACCTCCGGACGACGCAGTTCCGCCGATGAAATCGGCGCCGGACTCCTCGTGGCCGGCCTGCTCAGCAAGGTGATCAGCGCCGCAGCCACGCCCTCTGCCGACACACGGACCTGGGACAATCTCCCGAACCTGATTGGCTTCACCTCGCTGCGGGTGCCCCCGGGAGAACATGGGTTGATCGCCGACTTCCTCGATCCCGCCGGCAATGTCGTGATGAGCCGCAACGTCACTGTCCCGATCGTTCCCGGCGCTCGCGAAACCGTCCTGTTCCTGAGTGATCGGCCCTAATCACCCCACGAAACTGCACCGGTCCCCACCCTCCGCCCTTTCCCTCCACCTTCCGCTCCAACATGAAACGCCAGTCCTTCGCCGCCATGAAGCATCCAATCCTCATCGTCTCCACCCTTGCAGTGGCAGCCCTTCTCGCCGGCTGTCGACCCGCCGCCCAAGCCGTCGGCGGCGCCACACGCACCGTCGTCACCGGCCACGAAGGCGGCGCCTACAGCCCCAGGAACACCACCAAGTACGACCTCGAAAACGAAGCCAAGTTCGTCACCATGGACAACCTGGTCCAACGCTCCGTCACCTGCTCAGGCCTCCAGGAAAAGATCCTCGCCGACGGTCGCCTCGAGGTCGCCGCCAACATCCGCAACCGCCTCGAACGCCGGATCCAGGTTCAGGTCCAATGCGTGTTCAAGGACGCACAGGGCTTCGGCACCGGCGATGAATCCCCCTGGCAGGATCTCATCCTCACCGAAACCGCCCAGGAAACCGTCCGGTTCCAATCCTTCAACGACAAGGCCAAGGGCTATACCATCCGCGTCCGCGAGGCCCGCTGACCCTCCACTCCCATGAAACCTTCCCTGCTCCTGATCCCGTTGCTTTCCCTGTCCCTTTCGGCTGGCCCAGTCGAGAAGAAGAAGGTACCCGGCAATCCGCCCCCGCCCATCGTGTCGGTCCCCGCCACCTCGCCCACCCCGACCGAAGTCCCATCCGGTACCAGCGCCTTCGTCTATCAGCAGCAATCCATCGGCGGTCGTGCTCCCCTCGTCTCACAGGATCAGGCACGCGCCGTCATCGACCGCTTCAAGGCCGGCTATCCAAAACTCTCCGCCCCCCGCCTCCTCGTCTATGTGAACCGCGAACTCATCGACGATTCCACCGGCCTTCGCATCGTCGGTCGCACCGAGAAGACCGACCAACTCAAGGCGGATCTCACCCCCACCGGCAATCCCGCCCAGGGCCCCCTCGGCCAGAATGTCACCATCGTCGGCAATCCCACCCTCGATTCCTCCGGCAATCCCGTCCGCGGCACCAGCGAGCGCGTCATCGGCGACAACACCTACGCCCATCGTGAACGTCCCTCCATCCCCCTTGCCGACCGCCAGACCGTCCGCGACGTCGAACGTCTGATGGGCCGTCCCCTCCGTCTCGGCGGCGCCCGCCTCACCGATCAACGCGTCGCCACCCAGATCCTCGCGGATCGCTCCGTCCAGGAGTTCCTCGGCACCACCGGCACCGCCGCCGCCGCAAAGGACCGCGAGGCACTCCTCCGCTCCGCCGATGTCGTCGTCGAAGTCCTCATCTCCTCCCGCAGCCTTCCCGTGCCCGGTGTCTCCGGCGATCAGGTCATCGAGATACCCGACATCCAGGCCACCGCCATCCGCCTCACCGATTCCCAGATCCTTGGTCAGGCCAGCTCCGCCGACATCCTCGGTCCCGATCGCCTCGCCGGACGCGTCGCCCGCAATTACGACGTCCGCGAAATCACCGAAGCCGTCGCCCTCGCCCTCATGGAAGACATGATGCAGGGCCTCCCCTGATCCCTGAACCCATGCGCATCCTCGGCGTCATCCCCGCCCGCTTCGCTTCCACCCGCTTCCCCGGCAAACCCCTCCATCTCATCGCCGGCAAACCCCTCGTCCAGCACGTCGTCGAACAGTGTCGCAAGTCCCGATCCCTCGCCGATGTCATCGTCGCCACCGATGACCTCCGCATCGCCCGCGCCATCGAATCCTTCGTCTCGGTCGCCTTCACCCGGGAGGATCACCCGTCCGGTACCGACCGCATCGCCGAAGTCGCCAACCGTCTCCAGGCCGATGCCTACGTCAACATCCAGGGTGACGAACCCCTCATGGACCCCCTGGTCATCGATGCCGTGGCGGCCCGGCTGTCCACTTCCGGCATGTCCACCGCCGCCACACCGCTGCGTCACGTGGAAGACCTCAACAATCCCAATGTGGTGAAGGTGGTGATCGGTGCCGACGATCACGCCCTCTACTTCTCGCGCCGAACCATCCCCTACCTCCGCGATCACGCCGATGCCCCGGTGCAGGTCCAGATGCAGGCCTTCCCCTTCCACAAACATCTCGGCATCTATGGCTACAGTCGGGACGTCCTCCTTCAGATCGTCCGCCTCCCGCCTTCCCCACTCGAACTCGCAGAACGCCTCGAACAACTTCGCCCACTCGAAAATGGCATCCGCATTGCCGTCGCCCGTGTGGATCACGAAAGCATCGGCGTCGATCACCCCTCCGATGTCGCCCGCGTGGAGGCCATCATGGCCCAGGCAGGCAAAGCCTGACCACGCCGGATCCGAATCCACAACCCCACCGACTCGGCCACCCCCCGGACCTCATCGCGCCGCCCGCAGATCCACGATCTCGCCCGGGATCAATCCCAACTCCGGGGGCACCCGGATCACCAGGGGCAGGCCGTACTCCGTCAGGTTGGACCCACCGGGACGCACCGGCAGCAGTTCCGGAAGGATCGGTTCCATCTGCCCACCAATGCTCATCACCTCCGAAATCGCCACTCTCCGTGAACGGGACCGCGACCGCACCTCGATCGACATTCCGACCGTCGGTTCCACCTGCAACGGTTGCCGCAGGTAAGCCATGATCCGCTCGGATCGCGTGCCGCTGATGGTCAGGATCGCCTCACCCGCAAGCACGGATTCACCCGAGCGCCGGTAGACGGCACTCACAAATCCGTCCATGGGGGCGAGCAGTTGACTTGGTTTCAATTGGGCTTCGATCAAGTCCAGGGCCCGTTCCTCCATGTCCAGGGCCGCCCGCACCGAGCCTGAAAACTCGTCGTCCTCCTCCAGACGGGCCTCCACCGAGCCCAGCTGGGCAATCAGCTTCTCGGCCAGGTCCACTCCCGTCTGCTGTTCATGAATGCGGGACTTCAATTCAGCCAGGTCCCTCTCCGCCGCCTGCACCTCCTGCACCGTCACAAACGCGACGCCATTGGTCATTTGCGACAACCGGGTCATCCGGTCCGCCTCCGCCTCAAAAAACGCCTGCTGCGCGCGCATCCCGGCCAGTTCCACCCGCTGCCGCAACCAATCCAACCGCAGTTGGGTGTAATTGATCTGGTTGCCCTCCTTCCTCAGCTTCGGCTCCACCCTCAACCGCAGGTACTCCATCCGCGCCCGCGTCAATCCGGACTGCGCCTCCAGGAACTTCGGGTCCACCGCCATGATCTCCACCACCGGTTGCCCTTCCCTGACCGTTTCCAGTGGGCCAACCAAAACCCGAGTGATCCTCGAAGGCTGCGACGCACTCACCAGCCTGCGCGTCATCTCAACCTCCCCCACCCAGGCGGATGGCCCCACGTACTGGCGCCACATCACCACCGTCAACACCAGCATCACCGTGAAAACCACATACGGAAGCACGGCGTGACGGAACTCTCGGAAGGCAGTCCCCGGCGGACTCGGAATGACAGGCAGCTTTTCCATCAGATCATACCTCCGACTCGTCCTCCGCCTTCAGACTCGTTACCCGGGACACCCCCGGGAACGCCTTCAACTCGGTGATCAGTTCATCGGTCCGACCGGAATCCCTCAGCAACAGCCTATAGGACAGGTCCGCGCCGTCATATCCCTGCGCCGAGCGTTGGCTCGCCAATGACAACCGACGCGCATGGCGCGTCAGCAACAACCCCAGATCCGGCAGTTCCCCCAGCGGTCGACCCCAATGCAGGTTCAGGATCAGGTCATAACGATGCCTCGCCCCAAACTGCGTCCAGTGCAGGTAAAGCATCGTCGCCGCAAACAATCCCGCTCCCAACACCGCCGTACTGAACTTCCTCGTCCCCGCCGCCATGCCAACCGTGATGCTCGCCAGGATGTAGGTCGTATCCAGGGTGTCCCGCAGCACGTTGCGGAAGCGCACGATCGCGAACACCGCCATCAACCCGAAGGCAATCAACAGGTTGTTCGCCATCACCATCATGACCACCGCCACAATCAGGCACAGCACCACCAGCGAGTTCACGAAGGACCGCGAATAGCTCAGACCCGAATGGCAGACCATGTAAACCCACGCCACCACATGGCCGCACAAAAATGCGAGCATCAGGCCCAGGACCATCCCCCCCAGGTCGTCCGGTCCCGATCCAAAGTCTCCCCTCAAGATCCAGTCAGTCATGTTCATTCCGCATCACCCACGCGCCATCAGCGACTCCAACTGAACCTGCCGCGCCCGTTTGCGGTCTTCCGCCCCGATCCGATCCATTCCATCCGGAATGCGGAATCCAGACTGGTAAAAGTACATCTCGCCCTTGTTCGCAATGCCATCCGCATACTTGGAGGCGCAAGTCTGCCTCAAATCGAATATCCGGACCAGTTCCTTGAACCAGTCCGGAAACCGGCCCGTGAACTTCAACTCCAGGATCACCAACCGCCCAAACACACAACTCGGATCATCCAACTGCGCAGAGAAACGCGTCACGAACTCCGGGGAAATGAACACGTTCCGGTCCATCGTCACCCGCACCGAATTGTCCACCGGACTGATCCACGCCTCCCGCTCATAGGTCACATGGGCCGTCGGATGCGCCCGTTGTTTCACCATCAATTCCACAAAACGCTGGATCGCCACCAACTGTCGCGCATCCCCCGATACCAGATCCTCGGGCCCCGGCAATTGCCCCGCCAACACCGACTCCACCGCCTGCCGCTTCACTCCACCCCGCTGCTTCAGGATCGCATCGTTCATCCGACGCTTGATCTCGAAAAACACCGGCGACTTCGGGTTGTCCTCATAGAACCGCAACCGGAGCTTGTACCGGTTCTTGTCGCCATTGATCGTCCCCCAGTAGATGGTCAGGTCATCCGAATCCAGATACAGGTTGTGGATCGTGTACGACAGGTTCGGCCGCCCAGCTCCGTATTCGTCGATCTCCAGATAGGACCTCACGTACTCCCGAACCGCCAATGCGGCCTCCTCGGGAATCACGTACTTCAGCTCCCAACGCTGAAGCTGCATCTTGTCGTCTGCCATCGCTCGTCAGTTCACCGCGCTCAACCCACTCTTGCCGCTGTCTTCCCATCCGGATCCGCACCGATGCGTTGCCGTCTTGTCACTGGATCGCCACCTCAAACTCCCAGCCTTCCGGCCCGGCAGGTCAGTTTCTCAGGGACGCGCGAAAACTAGCACCCACCGTGCCGGAGTCCATCCTGACGAAGCCCTCCCGTCATCCCCGGTTCGAAACGCCAACCAGCCGGCGATCGCCACTCCTCAATCGCCATGCGCAGCCTCCTCAACGAAGCCTTTTCCGACTGATCCCGGATCCAGCGTCCCATCCCCACATCAGCACTCATCCCCCCGCCCGGACAAACCGGCGTCCCGGCAACTGACGCACCAACCGCTTCATCTCCAGGCTGAACAACGCCACGCTCACCGCACTCGCCGGCATCGACGTCACCTGTACCAGCACATCCACCTCCCACTCCCCGGCCTCCATTGCCCCCAGCACCGACTGCTCGGACTCGGATAGCGCCAGGCCCGGTGATCTTCCCGGTCCCGTGGCCTCCGTCCGGTTGGCCGGTGGAAAGAGGTATTCAAACTCCGGCAGGATGTCCTCCAACCCCTCGCACAACTTGGCTCCTTTCCGGATCAGCTCGTGACACCCGCGGCTGCGCGGGGAATCGATCCGACCCGGCACCGCAAACACCTGGCGCCCATAATCCACCGCAAAGTTCGCCGTGATCATCGCCCCACTCGTCAGGTTCGCCTCCACCACCACCGTCCCCATCGTCATCCCCGCCACGATCCGATTCCGGATCGGGAATGATTGTTTGTCCGGAGGACGATTGAACGGGAACTGGGTGATCACCGCCCCCTGCCCGGCAATCCGCTCGAACAGGTCCCGGTTCTCCGAAGGGAACACCAGATTGATCCCCGTCCCCAACACCGCCACCGTCCTTCCCCCCGCCGCCAACGCCCCAAGATGTGCCGTCGTATCAATCCCCCTCGCCCCACCGCTCACCACCGTCACTCCCGTGTAGGCCAACTGATACGCAAACCGCCTCGCCACCTCCATCCCGTACGCCGTCGTCTGGCGTGATCCCACCAGCGCCAAAGAGTTCCGATCCGATTCCCGAAGTTCTCCCCGCACATACAGGACGATCGGCGGATCGTAGATCTCCCGGAGCAATGGCGGGTATTCCGCATCCTCCTGACACCATACCCGGCATCCATATTCCTTGATCCGCCTGAGTTCCCCCTCCAGATCCACCTCCCTTTCCCAACCCGCAATTCCTGCTGCCACCTCCGCGCCAATCCCCGGGACCCGCTCCAACTCCCTGGCCGATGCCCGAAGCACCGCTTCCGCTGTGCCGAAATGGGAGAGAAGTTGACGCAACCGGACCGGTCCAAGGTGCTCGATCAGGTTCAACGCGATGTAGGCATGTCTGGGTTCCACCCCGTCCGCATAGCAGACAGATTCCGTCCG
>CAZDYB010000004.1:11032-14000 GCA_964509045.1 uncultured Akkermansia sp. | reverse complement strand
TGCTCCACGCCCCTCCACCATCCGCACCCGGAAACCCTTGAACGCAGGAACCAGGATTCGCCTCCGGGCGGAATCCCGTGCAGCCTCCGCACGTGGCCGAACCGTCCACCCATCCCGATCCCCTCACCGCCCGTTTCCTCCAGCATCTCGAATCCGGCCGGAACGCTTCCGCCTACACCGTCCGCAACTACCGTCAGGCCTTCGCCGAGTTCTCCACCTGGCACCAACAACAATTGGGGCGCCCCGCAGACTGGTCCGTCATATCCCGCGACGAACTCCGCCTCTATCTCCGATGGCTCGGTCGCAGGGAATACCACGCCGCCTCCATCTCCCTCCGGTTCAGCGCGCTCCGCACCCTCTTCAGATGGCTCGTCCGTGAAGGTCTCCGCACCTCTTCCCCGGCCCGCCAGCTCCGACTCCCCAAACTGCCCCGTCGCCTTCCCCGCTTCCTTCAGGAATCCGACGTCCCCTCCCTGCTCGCCGCACCCCAGGCCGAACTCGCTCGCCTTCGCCTCGCCGCCGCCCCCGACAAACCAGTCCGCCCCGACCTTTTCCTGCGCGATCGGGCCCTGCTCGAACTCCTCTACTCCTCCGGCCTCCGCATCAGCGAAGCCTGCCAACTCACCGTCGGACAACTCGACTCCGCCCAACGCCTGCTCCACATCCGCGGCAAGGGCCGCAAGGAACGCCAGGTGCCCGTCGGTGAACCCGCCCTCGCCGCCATCCACGAATACTGGGATGCCGTCCACCACCCCGGCACCCCCGACTCCCCCGTGTTCTTCAGTCGATCAGACGATCCCCAGGCCGTCCGCCCAGCCGAGATCCAGACCCGGCTCAAGATCTACCTCGCCGCCTGCGGCCTCGACCCGGCCCTCACCCCTCACAAGCTTCGCCACAGCTTCGCCACCCATCTCCTCAATCACGGCGCCGACCTCCGATCCGTCCAGGAACTCCTCGGCCATTCCCGTCTCCAATCCACAGAGGTCTACACCCACGTCAGCGCCGCTCGCCTCAAGCAGGTCTACGACGCCGCCCATCCCAGGGCCTGATACCGGTTCCGCTCAGCGCAACCGGTCCGGATTCAATCCCTGAAGATCCTTCGGCACGAAAAGGCCGTCGCGCCGGATCAGGGTGTCGTCGAACCAAACCTCGCCTCCACCCCATTCCGGACGCTGGATCAACACCATGTCCCAATGGACCGCCGACCGGTTGCCATTGCCCGGATCGTCATAGGCCTGTCCGGGTGTGTAATGCAGTGAACCCGCGATCTTCTCGTCGAACAGGATGTCGCACATCGGGTTCAGGATGTAGGGATTGAACCCGAGACTGAACTCGCCGATGGACCGGGCTCCAGGATCGGTGTCGAGGATCTCGTTCAGGCGCTTTTCCCCACCGCCGGCGCAGGTGGCCTTGACGATCCTACCCTCCTTCAACTCCAACCGGATGCCCTCAAACTTGGTTCCCGCATAAAGCGTGGGCGTGTTGAACTGGATGACCCCGTTGGAAGACTTGAGGGTCGGGCAACTGAAACACTCGCCGTCCGGAATGTTCCGAAGCCCCTCGCACGGCTTGGCTCCAATGCCGCGGATGCTGAAACCGAGATCGGTTCCCGGTCCCAGGATGCGGACGCGGTCGGCCTGCTCCATGCGCTTCTTCAACGGAAGCACCGCCTTCGCCATCCGCGCGTAATCCATGGTGCAGACGTCAAAATAGAAGTCCTCAAAGGCCTCGGTGCTCATGTTCGCCGATTGCGCCATGCTGGGCGTCGGCCAACGCAGCACGCACCACTTGGTCTTGTTGATCCGATGATCCAGGACAGGCCGGAGGGTCTTCGCGTAAAGCTTCTGTTCGGCCGGTGGCACGTCGCTGCTCTCGCTGGCGTTGTGGGAACCCCGGATCGCCACATAGGCATGCACCTTCTTCATCCGCGCCAACTCCAGGTCCCGCAGCAGTTTCGCATGCGCCTCCGTCGTCCCCCGCTGCACCTCCCGAACGATCCGCGAATGCCGCACGTCCACCAACGGCACCCCGCCCGCCTTCCGCACCGCCCGGATCAACTCCACCGTCATCTCATCCGGCACATCCATCAGGTCCAGCAGCGCCACCTCCCCCTCCTCCAATGCGCACGAATACCCCACCAACAACTTCGCCAGCTTCCCGTATCTTGGATCGCCCATATGTGTCCGGAAAGCCTCTCACGATTCCACGCCCATGGCACGCGCAGAGAAATCCAACTCAGCCAGCCTTCGCCTCATCCCGTCGCCAGGTCTTGTCCCGACGCCGGATCTCTGCACCCAGCGCCGCCTCCGCCGACACCCCGTTCTCCTGGCACCACTGCGCGATCTCAAACAGCCGCTGGCCCACCTCCTTCTTCGACATCGCCGGCGCCTTCCCATCCGCCAACCCCGCCTTCGACGCCTTCTTCACCAGCTTCTGCGCCCGCATCAGCCCCGGCAGATGCCGCGGAATCCCATCCAATGCCGACTTCCGTTCATGCACCGATCCCGCCTTCTCATCCCGCTTGATCCGTTCCCAGTTCGCCCACACCTGGTCAATGTCCCGGACCGTCACATCGCCGAATACATGCGGATGCCGGCGCACCAACTTCTCCACCAACCGCCGGCATACCGCGTCGAAATCAAACACTCCCCGTTCCCGCGCCAATTGCGCATGGAAAACCACCTGCAACAACAGATCCCCCAATTCCTCCAGCATCTCCACGTCGTCGCCCGCATCAATGGCGTCCATCAACTCGTACACCTCCTCCACCGCATGCCACCGCAGGCTTCCATGATCCTGCTCGCGATCCCACGGACAGCCGTCGGGCGCACGCAACGCCGACATCACTTCCAACACCTGGCGGATCGGGGCAAGACGGGCTGACGGAGGCTTGGGCATGGCTGGAATGACAACGTTGTTGGGATGCTCAGAGCAGGACGAGATCGTCGCGGTGGATCACTTCCTCACG
>CAZDYB010000004.1:0-10932 GCA_964509045.1 uncultured Akkermansia sp. | reverse complement strand
CGCCCCGGGGCGATCACCAACGGCAACCCCGCCCGCATCACGATCCGCGCTGCATCGATCTTGGTCACCATTCCGCCGGTGGCCGTCACGCTGGTCGTGCCGCCCGCCATGGCCTCGATCCGTTCATCGATCCGCTCCACCACATCCAGGATCCGTGCCGTCGGCTGGCCGTAATTCTCGATCAATCCGTCGGCCGTGGTCAGGATTACCAGAAGGTCGGCCGGCAACAGGCTGGCGACCAGTGCCGACAACCGGTCGTTGTCTCCAAACTTCAACTCGGTCACCGACACGGCATCGTTCTCGTTGATCACCGGCAGCACGCCGTGCCGGAGCAGGGTGAGCAGGGTGTTGCGGGCATTGAGATGGCGGTCGTGATCCGCCAGGTCTTCATGGGTCAACAATACCTGCCCCACCGTCTGGTCGAAATGCCGAAACAGGCTTTCATAGGTCGACATCAACCGCGATTGCCCCACCGCCGCACACGCCTGCCGTTCGGCAAGGCTCCCAGGTCGCCCTTCAAATCCCAATACCCCCATCCCCGCCCCCACCGCTCCCGACGTCACCAACACCACTTCCAATCCCCGCGCCCGCAACGCCGCCATCTGTGACACCAATTGCGCGAACTGTACCAGGTCCGGCCGCTTCCTCCCATCCGTCAACACTCCGGTACCCAACTTCACCACCACTCGGCGGACAGATTTCAGAACGGCGGATCGCACCGCGCGAAGAAACGGAAATCCCGGTCCCGACTCAAGCCCGCACCCACCCCCTCCGTTGGAAGGATACGGCGAGTAACGGATTGCCCCGATGCGCCCGACTGGGGTACGACCGGCCGCCCGTGTCGATGCGATTCGTCTTTCTCACCCTCGGTTATCATCCCGATCTCGACGGGGGAGGCTATCGCTACGCCACCGAGGTGGCCGAGCGACTGGCGGCTCGCGGGCATGAGGTCCACGCCCTGTTCCCAAACCCGGCCAACCGCCTCGCGCCGTCCGAATCCAGAAACGGAGTGGCATTGCATCGGGTGCCCGACGGAACCGCTTCCTTCTTCGCCAACTGGCGCTCCGAGAATCGGGCCGCTCGCGAAGTCCTCGACCGCCTCTG
This sequence comes from uncultured Akkermansia sp., assembly GCA_964509045.1. Classification (GTDB taxonomy): domain Bacteria; phylum Verrucomicrobiota; class Verrucomicrobiia; order Limisphaerales; family UBA9464; genus UBA6176. The sequence continues at coordinate 9,828 of CAZDYB010000004.1, read as the reverse complement.
CGCCCCCGGAACACCGCCCACCCTCGTCGCCACCCACCAGGCATACTTCGAGGCCGCCGCACGCGGACGCCATGCCCTCTTCATGTACCAGGGTCCCTGGGGGCTCGAATACGCCTTCAGCCAGAAGGCCAAACCCCGCGGCTTGCTCCGACGCCTCCTCGATCCCTGGATCACCCGACAACTGCATCGCACCGAGTGCCGCGCCCTCGCCGCCGCCCCCGTCCTCTTCGTCGCCTCCGATTACACCCGCCGCCAACTCCCTCGCTGGCACCCCTCCGTCCAACGCCCCGTCCAGGTCGTTTCCGGCGGTGCCAACTTCGCCCAGTTCAACCCTCCAACCGATCGCTCCGACGTCCGCCAACGCTGGAACCTCACCCCAGGCGATCTCCTGTTCCTCGCAGTGCGCCGTCTGGATCCCCGCATGGGTCTCGACCGGATCATCCACGCCTTCGCCACCGCCACCACCGCACATCCCAGGACCCATCTCTGGCTCGCCGGACGCGGCCCCCAGCAAGCCGAACTCCAGGCTCTCATCACCCGACTCGGCCTGGTGGATCGCGTCCGGTTGCTCGGGTTCGTCCCCGAACCCGACCTGCCAGGCCTCTACGCTGCGGCCGACTGCACCCTGATGCCCTCCCTAGACCTCGAGGGCTTCGGCCTCGCCACCGTGGAATCCCTGGCCTGTGGCACTCCCGTCCTCGCCTCCAATGCCGGCGCCAATCCGGAATTGGTCGCCCCTCTCGATCCGCAACTCGTCTACGACGGTTCCCTCAGTGGCAGCCTCGCCCAACGCTGGGCGGATATTGTCGCCGGCCGCCTTCCCCTGCCCTCCCGCGAACGCTGCGCCGCCTATGCCCGCGAAGCATTCCCCTGGGACCGGCCCGTCCAGGCCTTCGAACACGCCTTCCAACAATTCGCCCGGGAGTCCGCCTCGTGAGGATCCTCGAACTCGGCAAGTTCTATCCCCCCGAACGCGGCGGCATGGAAACCCTGCTCCAGATCTGGGCCGAGGGTTTCCACCAACGCGGTCACTCCGTCACCTGCGTCGTCGCCAACCGCTCCGCCACCACCACAACCGAAACCCACGGCAATTTCACCCTCCATCGCCTCGCCAGTCTCGGTTCCCTGTTCTCCACCTCGCTCTGTCCCGCCTACCCGGGCGCCACCCGACGCCATCCAGCCGATGTCATCCACGCCCACTTCCCCAATCCCCTCGCCGATCTGGCCGTGCTCCGGGCTCCACCCGACATCCCCGTCGTCGTCCATTGGCACTCCGACATCGTCCGCCAGAAGGCATTGATGGGTCTGTACCAGCCGATCCAGTCCGCCCTGCTGCGCCGCGCCAACCGGATCGTGGTCGCCACCCCACAACATCTCGAGTTCTCCAACTGGCTGGCTCCCTTCAAGAACAAGGTGGAAGTCATCCCGTTCGGACTCGATCTCGCACGTTATCAGCCCACTCCACAACTGATGGCCGAGGCCGCCCGGCTCCGGTCCGGTTCCAGGGCCGGTTGTGTGTTCCTCAACATCGGGCGCCTCGTCGGATACAAGGGCCAGCGCCATGCCGTGGAAGCACTGCAGAAGGTGCCCGATTCCGAACTGTGGCTGGTGGGCACCGGCCCCCTCGAAGAGGACCTCCGTTCCCTCGCCGTCGCCGTCGGTGTATCGGACCGGGTCCGGTTCTGGGGAAATGTGGCCGACAGCCAACTCCCCGCCCTGCTGCATGCCTGCGATGTCTTCCTGTTTCCTTCGGTAACCCCCAACGAGGCCTTCGGCCTGGTGTTGGTCGAAGCCATGGCCTGTTCAAAACCATTGCTGGCTTGTCACCTCCGATCCGGAGTGACATACGTCTGCCGCGCCGGGGACAACGGGGTGTTGGTCCAACCGGCTGACGCAGAAGCCCTGGCCCAGGCCATGCGCTCGTTGGCCGGCTCGCCAGCAATGAGGGATGAGTTGGGCAACCGGGGTAAACTACGGGCACGTCGGGAGTTCAGCCACGACGTCATGCTGGATCGGCATCTCAACCTCTTTAAGGCCCTCATGGGCACCAATCGCGAATCGCGTCCTCCGTCCGCATGACCCAGTACAAAACCTATCTGGTCGTCCTGTCCGTCGCAGCCGTCGGCGCTTTCGCCCTGACCCCCAGCGTCATCCGCCTCGCCCTCACCTGGGGTGCCGTCGATCATCCCAATGCCCGAAAGGTCCACCGCAAGCTCATGCCCCGCATGGGCGGCCTCGCCGTCTACCTCGCCTTCTGCCTCCCCTGGGCCGGCCTTTACCTCATCGACAACCCCATCTCCGCCGCCTTTCGCGACTTCGAAAAACGCTTCCTGTCCCTCGTCATCGGCGCCACAGCCATGCTCATCCTCGGCATCTATGACGACATCAAGGGCGCCAATGCCGGCAAGAAATTCATCGTTCAGGTCGTCGCCGCAATCATCCTCTGGTACGGCGGCATCCGCATCGAGGACCTCTCCGTTCCCTGGGGTCCTCCCGTCGACCTCAACCTGTGGGGACTACCCCTCACCATCCTCTGGATCGTCGGCGTCACCAATGCCATCAACCTCCTCGATGGCATCGATGGCCTCGTCACCGGCGTCACCGCCGTCATGGCCATCTGTCTCGCCATCATCAATGTCCTCTCCGGCAACATCCTGATCGCCCTCCTGACCCTCAGCCTCGCCGGGGCCTGCATCGGATTCCTCCCCTTCAACCATTCCCCCGCCCGCATCTTCCTCGGTGATACCGGCTCGCTCACCATCGGAATGGTCCTCGGCGGCATCGGAATCCTTTCCCTCCACCACGAAGGCCGTCAGACCGCCGGCCCCCTCCTCACCATCCCCTTCATCCTCTTCGGCCTACCCCTGTTCGACACCCTGCGCGTCATGGTCCAACGCCTCGCCGCCGGCAAATCCATGTTCGAAGCCGACAAGAACCACGTCCACCATCGCCTGCTCGAAATGGGCCTCAGCCAACGTCAGGCCGCCTGGACCCTCTACGCCGTCGCCGCCGTCCTCGGCATCGCCGCCATCCTCCTGTCCCAACTCGAACACGGCCGCCAATCCGTCTTCACCCTCCTCTTCGCCGCCCTCGGCGCCGGCGTCTACGCCGTCTGGCGTTTCGTCCTCCGGTCGCGCTTCCTGACCGATGAAGATGCCCCGGAACAGGGATGATGCGGCGTCGGTTCTCCGATCAGGGTGGCGGGGATGTCCACCAGGAACATTGAAAGACCCGTCTCGGGTGCCCCCGGTACTGTTCCACCAGGAATCGGGTTGTCACCCGACCGTCCTTCACCAAATTTGCCCGCCGTGAAGCTCACCTTCGCCGAACAGGGTTATCCCGGTCGCCTCATCGCCGTCGAAGGCCTCGACGGCTCCGGCAAGTCCACCCAGATCTATCTCCTCAAACGCTGGCTCGAACTCCAGGGAATCAAGGTCTTCTTCAGCGAGTGGAACTCCTCAGCCCTCGTCAAGTCCGCCACCAGCAAGGGCAAGAAACAGAATCTCCTCACCCCCACCACCTTCAGCCTCATCCACGCCACCGACTTCGCCGACCGCTACGAACGCCAACTCGTCCCACTCCTCAAGGCCGGTTACATCGTTCTCTGCGACCGCTTCATCTTCACCGCCTTCGCCCGCGATGTCGTCCGCGGTTGCCCCCAGGAATGGGTCCGCGGTGTCTACAGCTTCGCCGCACTCCCAGACCTCACCTTCTTCTTCAAGGCCAGCCTCGAAGTCTCCCTCGCCCGCATCCTCGACAACCGACCCTCCCTCAAACATCACGAGGCCGGCATGGACCTCAACCTGTCCCCGGATCCCTACGAAAGCTTCCGCATCTTCCAGGGACGCATCTTCGAGCAGTACCTCGCCATGAGCACCGAGTTCAGATTCCTCATCATGGATGCCAACCAACGCATCGAGGAACAACAGGGCATCATCCGTCGACTCGTCTCCTCCCACATCGACCTCGAACAGTATCGCGTCGCCAAACCCTCCTGATCCCGATCATCCCCCTCCCCCCCTTCCCCCGCCATGCCTCCCGCCAAGACCCAACGCCGCAAACCTTCCGCCCTCCCACGACCACGCCCCCCCAGCGACGACGTCATCGTTCCCCGCGTCACCCCAAAACGCTTCTACGGCCATGGCATCCCCGGGGTCGATGCCGAGGATCTCACCGGGAAACTCATCGTGGTCGAGGGAGCCGATGGCTCCGGACGATCCACCCAGATCGCCCGCCTCGTCCAATGGCTCGAAGCCACCGGACACCATACCATCCAGGTCGGCCTCAAACGCTCCACCCTCGTCTCCGAGGAACTCGAACAGGCCCAGCACGGCAACATCCTCTCCCGCTCCACCCTGTCCCTGTTCTACGCCACCGACTTCGCCGACCAACTCGAAAACACCATCCTGCCCGCACTCCGCGCCGGCTCCATGGTCATCGCTGACCGCTACATCTACACCCTCATGGCCCGCGATCTCGTCCGCGGCGTCGATGAAACCTGGCTCCGCAACCTCTACGGCATCGCCCTCGCTCCCGATGCCGTGTTCTACCTCGAGGTAAGCCCTGAACAACTCGTCCAACGCGTCTTCGCCAAGAACCAGTCCCTCGACTACTGGGAAAGCGGCATGGATCTCGGCCTCTCCCGCGACATGTTCGACAGTTTCCTCCGTTACCAGTCCCTGATGCTCGAAACCTTCCGTCGCCTCCAGCGCAGCTACGGCTTCGCCATCGTCAACGGCGAGGGCTCCCCGGACGATATCAACGCCGAACTCCAACGCCGCATCGAGGACGTGCTCCGCGGACACTGACCGTCAGGAAACCCTCCCCCCCGTCCCACTTCCGGGACAGCCCAATCCCAGAGCCGGACATCCCCTACCGTCCCTCCGCTCCTCCCCGCCCCTGTCCCCCTTCAATTCCCCAGCAAATCCGCACTTTCCACCTCCCGCCAACAACTGGCATCCGGCCTGCATCCAGAGTCGGCATGATCGCCTCCACGGCTCCCGCCTCCTCCCCCAGGTCCGCCCCGGGTTCCAACCCCGATCCTTCGCCCGATCCAGGCTTTGATCGCCTGGAGCTTTTCCGATTCCTGCTCCTGGTCGGTTCGCTCGGATGCACCATGCACTTCGTCCTGAGGGCCGCCGTGCACATCGCCCGCGATCTCTCCCAACTCGCACCGATGATCTCACGGTTGCTCCCCAACCTCGCCTGACACCCATGACCTCCCTGCCTCCCATCCCCCATCCCACAGCCTGGGAATCCGCTGCCACCTCCTCCAAACCCAGCACCAGGGTCGGCCCAGGCTCGACCGGCATGGATGTCGCCCGACCCGACCTCGCCCGTCGCCGTCGTCGGCTCCGCTGGATCTGGAGCGGGATCGGTCTGGCGGGGTTGGCCGGGCTCACCGTCTTCCTGACACAACTCGAACCCGCGCTGCCTTCCGTCGAAAGAGCCACCCTCTGGACCAATGCCGTGCAGCGCGGGCGCATGATCCGACAGGTGCGCGGCAACGGCATCCTCGTGCCCGAACAGATCCAGTACGTTCAGGCCGATGCCGGGGGAACCGTCGAACGGATCCATATCCAGCCCGGCGCTGAAGTGGCTGGCGACACCGTGTTGCTCGAACTCGGCAATCCCGAACTGAAACAGCAGGCCTTCGATGCCGAATGGCAGGTGCGCGCCGCCGAAGCCCAGCTCACCCGCCTGACGGTCACCCTCGAAAGCGATCGACTCCTCCAGGAATCCTCCCTCGCCACCCTCCGCGCCGATGCCCAGCAGGCCAGCCTCGAGTTCAAGGCCAATGCCGCCCTCGCCAGCAATGGACTCCTCCCCGGACTCGAACTCGAAAAGACCCGCGCCCGCGCCGATGACCTCTTCGCCCGCGTCGGCATCGAGGAACGCCGCCTCAGGTTCGCCGGCGATTCCGCCAGATCCCAACTCGCCGTCCAGGAAGCCGAGGTCGAAAAACAGAAGGCATTGCGTGATCTCCGCAATCGCCAGGTCGCCGCCCTCACCGTCCGCGCCGGAATCGAAGGCGTCCTCATCCAGCTCGGAGATCCCCAACCCCTCCAGATCGGACAACGCGTCAGCCCCAGCGCCACCCTCGCCAAGGTCGTCGTCCCCTCCCGGCTCAAGGCCGAGATCCGCATCATGGAAACCCAGGCCCGCGACATCACCCGCGGCCAACACGTCGACATCGACACCCGCAACGGAATCGTCCCCGGCGAAGTCGTGCGGGTCGATCCCGCCGTCCAGAACGGCACCGTCCTCGTGGAAGTCCGGCTGAATGCCCCCCCGCCCCGCGGCGCCCGCCCCGACCTCAGCGTCGAGGGCACCATCGAACTCGATCGCCTCGAGGAAACCCTCTTTGTCGGACGCCCCGTCCAGGGCCAACCCGAAAGCACCGTCGGCCTCTTCAAACTCGTCGACGGTGGCCGTCATGCCCTCCGCGTTCCTGTCCGATTCGGCCGCTCCTCGGTCAGCACCATCGAGATCCTCGATGGACTGCAGCCGGGCGACGTGATCGTCCTCAATGACATGAGCCAGCACGACGCCCACGACAAACTCCGCATCCAATGAACGAACCCCTCATCCACCTCGACGCCATCACCAAGGTCTTCCTCACCGACGAGATCGAGACCCACGCCCTCGCCGGCATCCATCTACGCATCGATCCCGGCGAGTACGTGTCGATCGCCGGCCCCTCCGGCTGCGGCAAATCCACCCTGCTCGCCATCCTCGGCCTCCTCGATACCCCCACCGAAGGCACCTACATCCTCAACGGGAACCAGGTCGCCCAACTCCATCACGCCGCCCGCGCCCGGATCCGCAACCGCGAAATCGGCTTCATCTTCCAAAGCTTCAACCTCATCGGCGACCTCACCGTCTTCGAGAACGTCGAACTCCCGCTCACCTATCGCGGACTCTCCCAGTCCGAACGGAAGGAACGCGCCCTGGAAGCCCTCGAAAAGGTCGGCATGAGCCATCGCCTCCGCCACTACCCCAGCCAACTCAGCGGCGGCCAACAGCAACGCGTCGCCGTCGCCCGCGCCCTCGGTGGCAAACCCAGCATCCTTCTCGCCGACGAACCCACCGGCAACCTCGACTCCAGGAACGGCGATGCCGTCATGGATCTCCTCCGCCAGTTGCATCGCGAGGGCGCCACCATCTGCATGGTCACCCACGACCCCCGTTTCGCGAAACATGCCGACCGCCAGGTCCACCTCTTCGATGGACGCATCGTTCAAGAATACAAGGAGGTCGCATGAACCCGTTCTCCTCCCTTCCCCTCCTGCTCCGGCAGATCCTCCGCACCCCCGTTCCCTCCGCCCTCGCCATCCTCGCCCTCGGCCTCGGGGTCGGTCTCGTCTCCACACAGTTCGCCCTCATCGAAGGCATCCTCCTCCGCAACCTGCCCTTCAGGAACTCCGCGCGTCTCATGCACATCGGACGCACCAGCATCGACGGCAGCGGCAACGGTTCCTGGGCCTGGATGCCCCTGCGCGATTTCGACGGGTTCCGGCGGCAACAGTCCTTGTTCGAGACCTTCACCGCGTTCAGCTCCACCCAGCTCAACTACAGCGGCGGCTCCACCCCGCCACGACGCTTCAACGGCGTCCTCGTCACCGATGACCTCCTCGATTCCCTCCAGGTGAAACCCGTCCTCGGACGCCTTTTCCAACCCGGCGAATCGTCTCCCGGCAGCCCACCCCTCGCCATCCTCAGCCATGCCGCATGGCAACGCGATTTCGGCGGCCAACCCGATGTCATCGGAAAATCCATCCGGCTCAATGGCGAACCCACCACCGTCGTCGGGGTCATGCCCGAAGGATTCCACTTCCCCATGAACCGGGAGGATGTGTGGATCAACCTGCGCGCCGACCTCTCTGAAACCGCCGCCAAAGGCACTCCTTGGGTCGAGGCCATGGGCCATCTCAAACCCGGGATCACCCGGGATCAGGCCCGCGCCGAACTCAATGGCATCGCCGCCCGACTCGCCGAACGCTGGCCCGAATCCAACAAGGAACAGCGCTCCCTCGATATCGCCTCTTTCCCCTTTGCCTACGCCGGCACCGGCACCGCTCCCCTCCTCGTCGTCATGCTCGCCATGACCCTCTTCGTCCTTCTCCTCGCCTGCGCCAATGTCGCCAACCTGCTCCTCGCCCGGACCGTCCGACGCGCCCACGAACTCGCCATCCGCGTCGCCCTCGGCGCCAACCGCTGGCAGATCGTCCGCGGCGCCCTCGCCGAAAGCCTCGTCCTCGCCCTGCTCGGCGCCACCCTCGGACTCGGCCTCGCCGTCTTCGGCGCCTCCCTCCTCAACCGCCATGTCACCGAAGGCATGGATGTCCCCTTCTGGTTCGATTTCCACATCAACCTGCCCGTGGTCAGCGCCAGCCTCGCCCTCGCAGCCCTCGCCGGGGTCATCGCCGGCCTCCTCCCCGCACTGTACGCCGTCCGCACCGATGTCCATGACGTCCTCAAGGACGGTTCCCGTTCCGGTTCCAATCGCGGACTCACCCGATTCGGCCGCTTCCTCGTCACCGGTCAGGTGGCGCTCTCCTGCGCCCTGCTCGTCGGCTGCACCCTCCTCACCCTCGAACTCATCGCCCTCAAACGACTCCACCTCGCCCGCAACCCCGATCAACTCGTCGTCGGCCGCATCGAACTCCACGACGCCAGATACAAGGATCCCGACGCCCGCTCCCTTTTCTACCGCCAGGTCGTCGGTCAGGTCGCCACAATCCCCGGCATCTCCCACGTCGCCGTCTCCAGTCGCGACCTCATCAGTCCCGGTGTCGGCATCCGATTCGAGATGGAAGGGGTCCGCTATGACCGCGACTCGGATCGTCCCGCCACCTTCCTGGAAGTGGTTTCCCCCAGCTACTTCGAGACCGTCGGTCTCGGCCTGGTCCGGGGCCGCCTGTTCAACAACTCCGATGTCGCCGGTCAACCCGTTGTCGCCCTCGTCAACCAGAGCTTCGCCCAACGGCATTGGCCCGGACAGGATCCCATCGGCAAACGCCTCCGACGCCATGAAACCGATGCGCCCTGGGCCACCGTGGTCGGCATCGTTCCCGACCTGCCCATGGGCGGTCTCGGCGATTTCTCCGGCGATGCCGCCAACAACGCCGGCTACTACCTCTGCCAGGATCAACTCGGCTGGGGCTGGCTCAGCCTCCTGGTCCGCGTCTCCGGCAATCCCCAACTCCTCGTCGATCCCATCCGCAACGCCGTCGCCGCCGTCGATCCCAACCAACCCATCCACGCCATCAACACCCTGCCTGCCATGTCCCAACGGACACTCAAGGGTCTGCAGGTGGTCGGGACCCAGAGCGGCATCTTCGGGATCATCGCCGCCTTCCTCGCCGCCGTCGGCGTGTTCGGCGTCACCTCCTTCGCCGTGTCCCAACGCACCCGCGAATTCGGGATCCACGCCGCCCTCGGTGCCGACATGCAGCGGATCACCCGCATGGTCCTGCGGCAGGGCGCCTCCCAACTCGCCATCGGCCTCGTCATCGGCCTCCCACTCGCCCGTCTCCTCGTCCAACCCATCGGCAACTTCCTCTCCCTCGTCTCCATCTCCGACCCCTCCGTCTACCTCGGCGTCGCTCTCCTCGTCGGCGCCGTCACCACCCTCTCCATCTGGATCCCCGCACGTCGCGCCGCACGCATCGACCCCATCCTCGCCCTCCGCGCCGATTGATCGGATCCTGACGCTCCATCTCCAGGCCCGGGATCGTCATCCTGCCCCACACACACCGCGATCCATGGGCATCCCTTCCCGATTCCTCCTCCTCGGCCTCCTGTTCTCCGGGATGTCCCTCATGC
>CAZDYB010000003.1:0-24989 GCA_964509045.1 uncultured Akkermansia sp. | reverse complement strand
CCATCCCCGTCGAAATCACCCGCCGTGATCCCGTTCCAGAACCCGTGCAACCCCTCGAACCCCAGCTCCCGGGTCACCTCACGGAAGCTCCGGCCCGACTCCGCCGCCACGTTCCCGAACACACGAAACCCACCCCACTCCAACGCCAGCACCAGTTCGGGAAAGCCGTCCCCGTCCAGATCCGTGAACACCCCACCCTGCACCAACCCGATCCCCTTCAACATCGTGCCGGCAGCCGCATCCAGTTCCCAGACCTGACCCCGCCTCCGATACAACCGGCTGCTGGCCGGCTCGGGATATCGCCCCGGCAATCCGCGTCCACCCACGAACAGGTCCAGGTCGCCGTCACCATCCACATCCGCCAACAACAACACACCCGGCTCATCCGGTTGCGGCGGCACGGCATCTCCGACAGGTCCGATCGCCGGATCCACCAGCAACACCGAGCCGGGCTCGCCGGGTTCCCCTTCGTGATTGGAAAAGGCCACCAACAGGCTGGGCTTTCCCCCGGCGCCCGGCACGGCCAACACCCCGGCCAGGTCGCGCGACACCCTTCGAGCCAACGCATTGGTGATCCGCTGGAACCTTCCCTCCGCCAGCCCACGGAAAACCGTCAACGCCCCACCCCGTCCAGTCCCCAGAACCAGATCCAGGCGTCCATCGGCATCGAGATCGGCCCAACTGACCGCCGGACCCGCCTGACCCAATTGCCGTGGCAACAGCGGTTGCCGTGCGAAGTCGTCAAAGGGCACATCCACATGCCGATGATCCAACCTCGATCCCACCTCTTCGAACCACGGCCCAGCCTTCGCCACCGGCGTCGGGTCGACCCGATCCACTTTCCCGTCCGGTTCAGCAATCTCGTATTCGGATCCCGCCCGGATTCCCGGCACCCGACTGATGGATCCGTTGCGCCAACGGATTTCCAGTTCCATGAGGATGTCGTTGGTGGCGGCGGCGAAAGTGCGGGTGGGTGCATCGCCCGACAGATACCGGCCTCCGGCCTGGATCTCCTGCTGTTGCAGCGGCACCGCTCCGCCATGAAGCCGGATCCGGGCCCCGACACCCCGGGTATTGGGACTCCGCCCCTTCAACCGCACCGCCACCCGGGGTGCTGCCGCCTGATTGCGGTATACCATCGCCGGCCCGTTCAACGGATTCACCACGACATCGGCGTCGCCATCCCCATCCAGATCCGCCATCGCAATCCCCGTGGCCACACCGACGTCGTCGAACCCCCAGGCCCGGGACACATCGCTGAAGCGCCAGGCGCCGTGATTCCTGAAGGCCACATCCGCCTGCGCCAACGGCGGAAAACGTTGCCGTCGGCGAAGCGCCTCGGCTTCGGACAACCGGGAGCGTTGACGTTCCAGCTCCAGTTCCGCCGCCACGTCCGCGTCCTGCACATCCCGGATGAACCCGGTCACGACCAGGATGTCTTCCAACCCGTCGAGGTCGACATCCAGGAACACGGGGCCCCACGACCAGTCCGAAGCCGTCACGCCAGCCAGGTGGGCCAACTCGGTGTATTGCCCGTCGCCCAGTCCCCTGAACAACGTGTTGCGCGGGGATTCCGGCCGTTGCGTCGGCAGTCCAGGCAGCTTCATCCGCGGCATGTGCGTGGTCACCTGGGTGTGCCTGCCCCGATGACTCCGCGACAGCATGTCCGTGACGAACAGGTCATCCACACCATCCCGGTCGAGATCCCCGGCATCGATTCCCATCGAGAACCAACTCGTGGTCGGGAACCGGGTCACCGGAAACGGTTCAAAGGTTCCGTCGCCGCGATTGCGCCAAAGCCGATCCGGCGAGGCCAGGTCACCACACACGTACAGATCGGGCCGGCCATCGCCATCGAGATCCCGGAACAACACGGACAACGACCAGTCATACGGCGGCTCCTTCAACGCCAGGCCGGCGCCGTCCACGAATGTTCCCCCGGTGAAGTCCTTTCGCTCAAACCGCCCCTTTCCATCGTTCAGATAAAAGGCATCCGCCTCGCCGTTCTCCGACAACTCCCCGTTCGGCCCCACCGAGAACCGTCCCACCAGATCCGGTTCACTCACCGGCCGGCCATCCACATGCGTGACCGCCAACCGTCCGTTCACCTGCCCCGTCCGCAATCGCAGGCTGAATCCATCCCGAATCGTCGAGGTACGGTAGTTCGCCACGTACAGATCCAGATCCCCATCGCCCTCCGCATCCGCCAGGGCCATCGACATGGCGCCCGACACCGACGTCAGTCCCGCTGCCGTCGTCCCCTCGGTCCACTGTCCCGATCCGTTGTTGAGGAACAGCCGGACCCCGAACCCGATCCCCGCCACCAACAGATCCAGGTCGCCGTCCCCATCGACATCCGCCAGACATCCGCCGGTGGCATCGCCCTGGATCATTGGCAGACCCGGACCCGGCCCCTTGCCGAACCGGAGTCCACCCTGATTCAGGAACAGGGCGCTGGCCCCGTCCAGTCCCGGCAGGAAGACATCCACCCGACCGTCGCCATCCACATCGCCCAGGGCCACACCCGAGCCGTTCATCAGGATGTGATTGGTCAACGACCGGGAAGCCGGCAACAGATTGGTGAAGAGAAGTCCGGTCCGGTCAGGCGACCAACGCTCGAACCCCGGTTCCAGCGCGCCGGCGTCGGCCAGGGGCCGGGACCGATGTTCACCGAATGGCTTCCAACCATCGCCACCCGTGCGATCCGATGTCGGCCCGTTGGATTGGGCGATGAGAACGCCGGGGAGCATCAACCCGATCCACCACCAGTTCTTGAAACGGTTCATCGGAAGAGGGAGTTGGATCCGCAGATTTCGCAGGTGACACAGATCAGAAGAGGAGGGGCAGGCGGTGGCGACCCATTCTGGTGTGAAATCCAACCCATCGTTCCAGATTCCCTCAACCGGCTTTTCATCTGCGTCATCTGCGCCATCTGCGGACAAACCGGCTTCGATTTCCTGATTCCGCAGCCGCGGCCTTCCACGCTATCCCCGTTACCCATCCGCCGGAAAGCATGGCGGCAACAAAAAGGGCCGGTCTCCGTGCGGAGACCGGCCCTTGCGAAGGGGAAGGATTATCGCACGAGGCGATAGAACTTCTGATCAGCCGATGCAGGAACCACCAGCGGGCTGGAGGGGTTGCCCAGCACATCGGACCAGCCACCGAGGCTGGTGCCTTCCTGGAGACGACCGCCACCGGTCCAGGTCAGCGTGACCTGGCCGTCAGCCAGGGTCACGGCACCGAACTCAAGTGCCACCGCAGCGTAGGAGCTGAGGACGGAACCGGGAATCGGTGTCAGCGAAGCCGCCGGGGTCTCGTCCCCTTCACGGCGCCAGGCCACCTCGAGGAAGTCCCCGCCGCCGCCCTCTTTGTAGGCCGCAGTCAGGTAATAGCTCTGGCCGGCCGAGAGGGCGATCGGCTCGGAGGTCTGGGTGTTGGGAACGCCTTCGGCATTCGCCGGCTCAAGGAACGCCTGGCAGCAGCCAACCTCTTCCGCGATCACCGAGACGTTGTCGATCGCGCTGTTCGGCGAGATCCACAACTGCGAAGCGTCATCCGATCGGATGAAAAACCGGTAGAAACCGGCAACCGTCGGCGTGATCCAGGCGGAAATGCGGCCGCCGAAGGAGTCGGCAACGTTGTTCAGCGAGGGTGAGGTGGTGAACGCCGTGAGGAGTTCACGACGCACGGCGTAGTTCGGGAAGCTCGGGTCGCCGAACAGCAGGTCGACCGAGGTGCCCGCAATGCCGAGGCCGTCGACGCCGCGATACATTTCCCACAGGGCAAAGCCAGGGGTGAGGGAAGGACCAACAACCGTGACGGTCGAGCCAGCCGCAATGGTGTTCGCGTTCGCCGACACATCCTTCACGTTGCTCACGGTGACCGTGTAGGTCGTGCCAGGAGCCAGGGTGGAGGTGGAAAGGGCAACCTTGGTGGGAGACACCACGATCACGCCATCCACCGTCACGCCGCCACTGACCGCGTAGTTCGCAGCCAGACCCGCCGTCTCAGCCGACACCGGCTCCGAGAACTGGACATCGATGTAGCTCGTGGTCGGGGAGCGACCGGCCGAAGCCGCGCCGAGGGTCGGTGCCGTGGTGTCCGCCACCACCGTGAGGCGGGCCGAACGGGTGGTCAGCGTGCCCAACGGGTTGGTGATGCTCAACCGGTACAGGCCGGAATCCGCCACCTGCGCCGAGGCGATTGTCAGGACCGCCTTGTTCACTCCTTCATAGAGACCCTTGGAGTACTTCTCGCCCGCTTCCAATGCCGTGCCGTCCTTGGCCCAGCCGTACTTGTTCGGACTGCCCTTCACCACCGCGACGATCGATACTGGACGATTCTCGTCCACGGTCACGTCGAGGGGTTCGACATCGATGCCGGGGGCCACGTTCTCGACTTCGAACACGCCGAAGCCGCCGGGACCGAATGCCGCCAACACGAGCGACTTGCCCGAGTTCGCCGCCGCACCCGCCACCGGGTAAACCGAGACGTCCACGTCGTAGTTGTAGTCGTGACCCGTGCCGCCGTTGCCATCGATGACCTCGTCAGCCTCGGTATGCGGGATCTTCACCGCGCTGTTACCCGAGGCGATCATGCCGTCCAGGGTGTGCACACCCAGCCAGCCGGGCTTGAAGATGCCCGTGCCGCTCGCCAGGGAACCAAACTGCTGGTTCCAGCTCGGGATCGCGTAACCCACGATGTAATCCGCGCCGTTCCGGGTATCCATCGTCATGACCCAGTTGCCGTCATAACGCTGGACGCCGTCCACCGCATGGTTGAGGGGGATGCCGTCGCGACCCGCAGATTCCCAGAAGAACGCCGGGAAATCGCCGCTGGCTGCCTCGTCCCGGTCAAAGAAATCCGGACGACCCGTGCCACCCAACCGGGGTGCCACTCCATCACCGTTCGGATTGATCGTGTACCGGTTCGGACGCGATTCCCATCCCGTGCCGGGATAATGCCCCTGATAGGCAACCCGAAGCCCGGGTCGGGTCGAGTCCGGAGGAAAGGCCACGTAACGGCTCGGGAGACCGCCGAGGGAATAGGAACCCTTCTCGCCGCCGTTGTCGCGATCATCCAGGCGCGAGATCGGGCGCAGGGTCAGACCGCCGTCATCGCTGATGAACTCCTGCGGATGATGGCTCGCACGCCAGGTGCCGCCACCCGCCACGATCGTCGTGGTTGCCCCATGTCCCTCCACACGGAACGCCCGGTAACGCCAGCTCGCACTGCCGTCGCCGCCTGAGCTCTCGTCACCCGAAGGCTCGCCCGGCACCGGTTCCACGAAAGCCTCGGTCGGCGTCGCCGACCAGGTCGCACGCCCGGCCGGGAAGGCCGGATCCACCACGGTGCCCGTGGGGGCATAACGCAGGATCTTATAGCGATAACCCGTATAGATGACCTTCTCGCCATGGGGTCCGTCGGTAATGCCCCAGCGCCACCAGGCATACACGGCAGCCTGGGCCGCCAGGGGAACCGGATTGATCTCGGTCTTCAACGCCAGACCCAACGGCTTGCCGGTGGCAGCATCGATCCAGATGATCGAGCGATCCGGATAGGCCGCCGCCAGGGCCTGCTTCTCCGGCGTGATCGCCGGGTCCAGTTCGTCGATGCCGTTCTCACGGATGCCGACCAGATAGAGGTCGTCGTTGTACTTGACGAAATTGACGTAGCTGTCGACCACATCGCGTCCGTTGAACTGATAGGTGCGCGCTGCCGTGCCGCCTGCCTTGACGAGGGTCGGGATCTTGTTCTCAGGGAGAACGTTGACCATTTCATTGAAGTGCTGCATCCAAACCGGCTTGATCTCCTGGCCCACCGCGGTGGAAACCGCGAGGGCGCCGATCAAGGCACCGATGGCTTTGGTTGTTTTCATGCTTATTGAAGGAACCGCTTACAGATGACAATTGCTGCTGACCGGACACACGCGGAGCGCATTCCGGCCCCTACCTACCCAACCCACCGAAGCCCCCGGTTGCAAGACGCGTTTCCATCGATCTCGGGCACGGCCATCCCCCATCCGGATCACACATCACACACCGCCACCGCATGGCGCAGCGCCAACTCCCGGTTCTCCCACGTCGGCAGGAACTCCTGCGCCACATACCCCGTGTATCCGGAATCCGCCACCGCCCGCAGGATCGCCGGGTAATTCATCTCCTGACGCTCATCCAGTTCACCCCGCCCCGGCACCCCCGCCACATGCAGGTGCCCGATGATCGGTTGCAACTCCCGATACCGTCGGATGACGTCCCCGTGCATCACCTGCACATGGTAGAAATCGAACAACAACTTCATGTGCGGTGAACCCACCCGCCGCACCAACTCCGCACACCGGTCCACGTCATCCCCGAAATACCCCGGGTGCCCCTTCATCGAGTGACCCAGATCCCGACTGTTGAGGTGTTCCAGACAGAGATCCACCCCCTTCTCCTCCGCCAAGGGCAGCACCATCCGCCACGTCTCCACACAGTTGGTCATCGCCGCTTCCTCCGTGATCCCCGGCTCCCGCATTCCCGTAAACGTGATCACCCGCTTCGATCCAAACTTCGCCGCCGTCTCGATCCCCTGGCGCAATCGGGTCACCACCTCCGCCCGATTGTTCGGGTTCAACGGGCCGTTCGAGAATCCATGGGATCCCACCAGCGCAATCTCCATCCCCAACTCCCGGATCAGCGGGTAATGCGTGGGATCCACCCCCTCCATCGCGGCAAACCCGATCTCACGACACAACCGCGCCAACTGCGGCACCGGCATCGGTGCATAGGTCCAACCCATGATCGATTGCCGGATCCGACCCCGGCTCACACGGAAATTCGGGTCGGCCTCGGCCGCAGGAATTCGGGGTAGCTGTGCGGTGACGGTATCCATGCCAACACCTTCCCCACGCGCACCCCGCCGTGGCAACCCCTTTGGAACGGCAGGTACAACTCGCCTCCCCATTCCCGGAGCGGAGAGTTCCACTCGCCGTCCCCTCCCATTCCATCCCGCTCAACGTTTCCCCTGACGCCATCGATCCAGCCCGACTGCGAGTACAATGACGGATCCAATGATGATCTCCTGGATGTAGTTGGACCAACCGAGCTGGGAGGTGCCATTGCGCAACAGGGCCATCAGCAGGGCGCCAACAATGGCGCCGAGGATGCTTCCGCTGCCGCCCGAGAGGCTGGCGCCGCCGATGACGACGGCAGCGATGATGTCGAGTTCGAGGCCGACGGCGACGGTGGGATCTCCCTGGGTGAGCCGGGAAAGCTGCATGACACCCGCCAGGCCAAAGAAGAGTCCTGCCAGGGCATACACCGCCATCTTCACCATGCGGACGCGGACGCCGCAGAGCCGGGCGGTGGCCTCATTGGACCCGACGGCGACGATGTGACGACCGAACACCGACTGACGCAGGACCACGGCGGTGATCGCCGCCAGTATGAGCATCACCCACACCCCGTGCGGCAGGGGAAACAACGAGTCCGGGGCATGCACCTTCATCATCTGGGCCACTCCACCCTCATTGGGAATGCTGATGGCCTGATTCTTCCCCAACCACTTCGCACCACCCCGCACGATGCTCATCGAGCCCAGCGTCACGATGAACGGCAGCAACCGAAACCCGGCGATCGCCGCACCATTGAGCAATCCAATGCCGGCTCCAGCCACGACCGTGACCAACACCACCGGCAGCGGGGACCAACCCGATGAGATCAACCGCGCCCCCAACACCGAGGTGAAGGCCACGATGGAACCGGCACTGAGGTCGATCCCTCCCGAGACGATCACCAGGGTCATGCCCAGCGCGCCCACCGCCACCACCACCGTCTGCACCAGCACGGTCTTGAGATTCCCGGCCTTGAAGATGGATTCCCGGGCCGGATCACCGAATTCGTCCCGGGCGAAAGCGAAGAACACACAGACCAGGATGAGGCCCAGGAACGGCCCACCCACCTGCACCCAACGGCGCATCATGGAAAGGTACGGGGAAAAGGATTCGTTGCTCATGCCGTGTCAGGATTCATTGGGGATTGTTCAGGGTCATTGGCCTGTCCGATGGCCGCCGCGACCAGGCCGTGTTCGGTCCATTCGGCAACCGGTCGCACCGCCACCACTTCACCACGGCAACAGACGGCGATGGTGTCGCAAACCCCGAGCAGCTCGGGGATGTAGGAACTGACGATGACGACGGTCCGCCCCTGCTCTGCGGCGCGGCCGATGCGTCGGTAGATCGAGGCCTTGGATCCCACATCGATGCCGCGGGTGGGTTCATCCAGCAGGAGAAGACGGGCCTGATGATACAGCAGGCGGCCAAAGGCCACCTTCTGCTGGTTCCCCCCGGAAAGCTCACCCACCGCCTGGCGCTCGTTCTGTGCCCGCACTTCCAGTCGTTCCATCCAGTCCAACGCCATGTGCCGCTCCGCCTTCGGCCGGATGAACCCCACCCGGCTCACCGGCACATGCCGGGTCAACAACAGGTTCTCCGCAATGCTCCGGTTCAGCAGCAGTCCTTCCTGCTTCCGATCCTCACTCAACAAAGCCATCCCGCACTTCAACTGCCGGCTCGGCGACCATCCCGTCACATCAATCCCCGCCAACTCCACCGTGCCGCCCGCCACCGGATCCAACCCGAACATCGCCCGCAATGTCTCCGTCCGACCCGCTCCGATCAGCCCGAACAACCCGAAGATCTCCCCTTCCCGCACCGTGAAGGTCATCGACCGCGGCTTCACCCTTCCCGACAAACCCTTCACCTCCAGCATGGGCGCCCCGATTGCATGCGGGGTCCTCGGGTACAATTCTTGGACGTCCCGGCCCGCCATCATCCGGATCACCTCACGCATCGGTGTCTCCGACAGGACCCCGCCCCCCACCGTCTCGCCATCCCGCAACACCACGAACCGCTCGCACACCCGCTGACATTCCTCCAGGAAATGGCTGATGTAGATCAGGCTGACCCCGCGTTCGCGCAACCGGTCCAGCACCTTGAACAGATGCTCCACATCCACACCGGTCAACGAACTCGTCGGCTCGTCCAGGATCAACACCCGCGGCTCATGCACCAGCGCCCGGGCAATCTCCACCAACTGCTGCTGCGCAATCGTCAGGGCCGACACCGGCGCCGCCGGATCAATCCCGCTGTGCAGGTCCGCCAGGGCTTTCCGCGCCGCCTCGCGTCGTCGGCCCCGGTCCACCCATCCCCAGTTCGACGGTTCCACCCCCAGCAGGATGTTCTCCTCCACCGACAGATGCGGAGCCAGGTTCAGCTCCTGATAGATCATCGACACCCCGCGTCGCCGGGCATCCAGCGGGCTCGATGGAACATAGGCCTGTCCATCCAGCTCCATGGTGCCCCCATCCGGCGCATGCGCGCCGCTCAGCACCTTCATCAACGTGCTCTTGCCCGCCCCATTCTCACCGATCACCGCCAGCGCCTCCCCCGCACCCAGATCCAGCGATACGCCCTTCAACGCCTGGGTGGCGCCAAAGGCTTTACTGATGCCGGATAATCGCAGCCGCATGGGGTGGCTTTTCTCGGAACGCACCCCGGGGCTACTCGTCCAGGTACTTCTTCAACGGCGGATTCAACAGGTCCTGCACCGCGGGTTCCTTCATGTTGTCCCGCGTCGCCACCGTCACCCCCGTGTCGATCCGCTTCTCCACCACCTTGCCTTGAAGATGCTCCACCAGCGTCATCACCCCCAGATACCCCATCTTCACCGGGTTCTGCACCACCAAAGCCTCAATGTCGCCCCCGGCCAGATCCTTCACCGACTGACTGCCCGCATCGAATCCGACCAGCTTGACCTTCCCCTTGGCCAGTCCCCGGTCCTGCAACGCCTTCGTCATGGTCACCGTCACCGGTTCACACGGGCAGAACACGCCCTGAACCTGGTTGCCAAACCGGTTCAACAGGTTCTGCGCCGCCTGATACGCCAACTCCCGCGTCGCTCCCGCGTACTGATCCGAGGACACCAGCCTGATGTCCGGGTACTTCGCAATGGCATCCAGGAATCCCGCCTCCCGCGCTTCCGTGCTCGCACTGCCCACCTGGTACCGCAGCAACAGCACATTGCCCTTTCCTCCCAACAGCTTCGCCAGATGGTCCGCCCCCATCTGCCCCCCCGTGGAGTTGTCCGTCGCCACACAACTCACCTGGACGTCCGATTTCAGGTCCGAATCCATCACCACCGTCGGAACCCCCGCCTGACGCGCACTCTTCACCGGATTCACCAACGCCTGGGAATCCAGCGGGGCCAGCACGATCCCACTCACCCGCCGCGACGTGAAATTCTCCACCACCTGGATCTGCTGGTCCCGATCGTCCTCCCGCAGCGGTCCCTTCCAGAAAAGGCGGACCTTCGTCCCCTTCCCATCCAGTTCGCGCTGCGCCTTCACCGCCCCGGCATGGATCGACTTCCAGAATTCATGGGTCGTCCCCTTCGGAACCACCGCGATGGTGTACGAATCGGCCGCATGCGCCATGCACGCGCAGCAAAGCGCGGCCAGGACCAGGTAACGGGGCTTCATGGGCCCGATGCTATGAGCCCGATCTGAAAATGGGAAGAGGTCGTGCCCTGGGATTTTGATCCCGGGTGGCATCGGACCTTTTGTGGCAGGTGCAACAAAAGGTCGAGACGTGCTGAACACGCCGCTGCCCGGATTCCACCCCCCCCGGGGATCGCCCTTCCTTACTGGAACCAGCCCTGCCTCACGAAGGCTTCGGATCCGCCAGAAACCATTCCAAACCCGGGGGCACCCGCGGACACATGCTTGCGAACCGATCAAAACCGGCGAAGCCTCCGGCCCGATGCTCATCCGATCCGCCTTCCTGTTGTCCGCAGTCCTCCCACTCCTCGCCCAGGAGCCCGCACGCCCCGTTGATCGACAGGCCCGCTCCTTCGGTCCCCCCACCGAACCCGGGTACCGGGGCGACTTCGAAGTCGGGGCCGGTTACGCCCCCGATTCCGGCCATCGCCAGGGCTCCACCGAACTCGGCGACGTCAACACCCTCCAGTCCCGGGTCCGTTACACCGGCACGTTCATCAGCGGTGGCGATGTCAATTGGTCCATGGGCGTCGAATGGGAACGCTTCGGGTTCGGGTTCGAGAACAGCAGCATCATCCCCTCCACCCTCGGCTCGGTCAGCCTGCCCCTCGGCTTCAACTGGCGCATCAATCCACGCTGGAGCTTCCTCGGGGAGGTTTCGCCCGGAATCTACACCGACTTCGAGGACATCGATGGCGGCGACTTCAACGCGCCGCTCATTGCCGGCGTCTCCTATGCCGTCAACGACAACCTCCTCGTCTTCCTCCAGGTCAGTGTTGATCCCCGCCGCGATGTGCCCATCGTCGGTGGTCCCGGTCTCCGTTGGCAGATCAACCGGCAATGGGCCCTCTCCCTCCTCCTCCCCCGCCCCCGCGTCGAGTTCCGACCCGGTGACAATTGGCTGATCTACGCCGGCGGCGAGCTCGTCGGTGGCGCCTATCAACTCGGGAAGGAACATGGAACCGACCTCGGCGATGCCCGTTTCGACGACGTCAACATGACCTATCGCGAGATCCGCGCCGGGCTCGGTGCCGTCTGGACCCTCAACAACGGCCTGCGCCTTGAGGCCGCCGGGGGCTGGATGTTCGACCGTCGCTGGGTGGTCAGCGATCGCGATCTGATCTGGAACGGCGAGGGCGCCCCTTACCTCCGGCTCCAGGCGAATTACCGTTACTGAACCCCTACTCCCGACCCACATGCCCGATCCATGCCTTCCCGGATCCACCCAGGTCCTGAAGCGGGCCGCCTCCACTGCCGAGGGACTTCGACTCGCCGCGGATGTCGCGCGGGAGGCCAACTGGAAGCGCTGGGGTCCCTACCTCTCCGAACGTCAATGGTCGACCGTCCGCGAGGATTACTCGGCCTCGGGTGAATGCTGGGAGTACTTTCCCCACGACCACGCACGCAGCCGCGCCTATCGCTGGGGTGAGGACGGCCTGCTCGGGTTCTGCGACCGCCGGTGTCGCCTCTGCTTCTCCATCGCCTTGTGGAACGGACGGGATCCCATCCTCAAGGAACGCCTCTTCGGACTCACCAATGCCGAGGGCAATCACGGTGAGGATGCCAAGGAGGAATGGTTCTACCTCGACAGCACTCCCACCCACAGCCACGTCGTCGGTCTCTACAAGTACCCTCAATCCGAGTTTCCCTACGCCCGGCTCGTGGAGGAAAACCGACGTCGTTCCCGCGAGGATCCCGAGTTCGAACTCAACGACACCGGCCTCTTCGACCAGCAACGCTACTGGGATGTCGAAGTCACCTATGCCAAGCAATCCCCCGACGACCTCCTGATCCGCATCCGTGTCACCAATCGCGGACCCGATCCCGCTCCCATCCACCTGCTGCCCACCCTTTGGTTCCGCAATACCTGGAGCTGGGACTGCACCCACGAAGGCTGTTCCCCCCGGCCCAGACTCTCCGCCGCCAGCGACCGCGTCGTTCACGCCATCCACGATTCCCTCGAATCCTTCCACCTCGAGGTCGGCCCCTCCCCGGATGGCTCCCAACCCGCCCTCCTCTTCACCGAGAACGAGACCGACACCGCCCTCCTTTTCGGCGTCCCCAACACCTCGCCCTTCGTCAAGAACGCCTTCCATCGCCACGTCATCCAGGGCGAACCCGGCGTCATCAACCCCGCCCGCTCAGGCACCAAGGTCGCCGCACACCATTTCCAGATCGTCCCGGCCGGTGCCGGGTTCAGCGTCGAACTCCGCCTCGTCGCCGCCGCCCAGCAGGCCCTGCCCAGCCGCGCTTCACCCCTGCCCGGGTCCGCCGTGCCCACCTCGGAGATCTTCAACGCGCGACGTCGCGAGGCCGATGCCTATTACGACGCCATCCTGTGTCCAGCCATGAACCCGGAGGAACGCCGCGTGGCGCGTCAGGCCTACGCCGGTCTCCTCTGGTCCAAGCAATTCTACCACTACGTCGTCGAGGATTGGCTCAACGGAGATCCCGCTTCACCCGCCCCGCCGGATTCACGTCGGTCCGGTCGCAACCACGAATGGAAACATCTCCACGCACGCGATGTCCTCTCCATGCCCGACAAATGGGAGTACCCATGGTTCGCCGCGTGGGATCTCGCCTTTCACATGATCCCGTTCGCCACCGTCGATGGCGAGTTCGCGAAACAACAACTCAGCCTCCTCCTCCGCGAATGGTACATGCACCCGAATGGACAGTTGCCCGCCTACGAATTCCATCTCGGAGACGTCAACCCACCCGTCCATGCCTGGGCCGCCTGGCGCATCTACAAACTCACCGGACCCCGCGGCGCCCGCGATCGCGACTTCCTCGAATCCGTCTTCCAGAAGCTCCTGCTGAACTTCACCTGGTGGGTCAACCGCAAGGATGCCACCGGCAAGAACCTGTTCTCCGGCGGCTTCCTCGGCCTCGACAACATCGGGGTCTTCGACCGGTCCCGACCCCTGCCCGGCGGCGGTTCCCTCCAACAGGCCGATGGCACGGCGTGGATGGCCTTCTACTGCTCCACCATGCTGGCCATGGCCCTCGAACTCGCCCATGACGGCGAAAGGGTCCGGCCCGCCTACGAGGACATGGCCTCCAAGTTCCTCGAACACTTCGTCCAGATCGCCGAGGCCATGAACACCGTCGGCGGTTCCGGCCTCTGGGACGAACAGGACGGATTCTACTACGACCAACTCGACGTCTGCGGAAAACCCATCCCGCTCCGCACCCGCTCCATGGTCGGGCTCCTGCCTCTCATCGCCGTCGAGGTCCTCGACGAAGAGGACATCGCCCGTCTCCCCGGCTTCAGGAAACGTCTCGACTGGTTCATCACCCACAAGCACAGCCTCACCCGCGGCATCGCCCTCGGACGTTCCAATTCCCGACGCAAACTCCTCCTCGCCATCCCCACCCGCGACCGTCTCCGTCGCGTCCTCAGCTACCTCTTCGATCCCGCCGAGTTCCTCTCCCCCTACGGGGTCCGCTCCCTCTCACGCCATCACGAACAGCATCCCTTTGTCTTCCATCACGACGGCGCCCGCTATGAAGTCGGCTATGTCCCCGCCGAATCGAAGACCAACCTCTTCGGCGGCAATTCCAACTGGCGCGGCCCCATCTGGTTTCCCGTCAATTACCTCATCGAGGAAGCCCTCGAACGTTATCACCTGTTCTACGGCGACGAATTCACCATCGAATACCCCACCGCCTCCGGCCGCTTCGCCACCCTCCGTGAAGCCGCCCTCGACCTCGAACGCCGGCTAGCCTCCCTCTTCCTCCCCGCCCCGGACGGCACCCGACCCGCCCTCGCCGACAACCCGAAGTTCGCCTCGGATCCCCACTGGCGGGACCTCCTCCAGTTCCACGAATTCTTCCACGCCGAAACCGGGCGCGGTTGCGGCGCCAATCATCAGACCGGCTGGACCGCCCTCGTCATCCGTCACCTCGAGGACATCGCCCGCGAACGCCAGTAATCCGCAGATGCCGCGGATGCCGCAGATCATCGGGAACGGGGGTTGAAGCCGCAGATTTCGCAGATTTCGCAGATTCAACAGGAGCCAGAAAAGGATGCCGAGCGCGCTCCCTCCAATCTGCGCAATCGGCGTAATCTGCGGCTTTCCCAGCTCGTTTTCCTCCGGATTCAGACAATCCGTGAAATCCACCTAATCCGCAGACCTCCCACCCCCTCTGTGTCCTCTGTGGTGAATCTTCCCGCCGTCCGGATGCACGAAAACGGTGGAGATCAGACTCACACGAAGACACCAAGACACGAAGGCACGAAGCCACAAAGAAGCGTCAGGGATTCCTCAGAGACATCTTCCGGAAACATCCCTGCGCCTCCGCGTCCCTGCGGGATCCAACTCCCTACCCCCAACCCGGACCAACCCCAGAACCCTCCCCTCCGATCCATCTGCGAAATCTGCGGATGCCGCAGATCATCGGGAACGGGGGTTGAAGCCGCAGATTTCGCAGATTTCGCAGATTCAACAGGAGCCAGAAAAGGATGCCGAGCGCGCTCCCTCCAATCTGCGCAATCGGCGTAATCTGCGGCTTTCCCAGCTCGTTTTCCTCCGGATTCAGACAATCCGTGAAATCCACCTAATCCGCAGACCTCCCACCCCCTCTGTGTCCTCTGTGGTGAATCTTCCCGCCGTCCGGATGCACGAAAACGGTGGAGATCAGACTCACACGAAGACACCAAGACACGAAGGCACGAAGCCACAAAGAAGCGTCAGGGATTCCTCAGAGACATCTTCCGGAAACATCCCTGCGCCTCCGCGTCCCTGCGGGATCCAACTCCCTACCCCCAACCCGGACCAACCCCAGAACCCTCCCCTCCGATCCATCTGCGAAATCTGCGCAATCTGCGGCTGTCCCCCCTCAGAACTCTGAATCGGCGTAATCGATGGATCTCCCCATCCCAATCCCCGTCATCTGCGGCCCCCTTCAATCCCCCGTCAGCCGATACAACGTCTCGCCTGCCTTCGGCACCCAGAGCACACCTTCCGCCTCGCGATCCGCATAGTCCTTCACCTCGATGCTGCGCCAGTCCCGGTAGCCCAGGTTGATGGCGCGGCATTCGTCCTCAGGAATCCCCGTGGCCAGGGTCACCCGGGCACGCGCCTTTTCGACACCATCCACATAAGTCCCCAGCCCGAACACATGCGTGCTGTGCGCCAGCACTCCCCACGACTTGTCCTTGAACCGGTCCCACTGCTTCAGGAAGTAGTCCCGGCAATGATAGCCGATCTCATGGATCAATGGCCCATGAACCACGCTCACCTCCTTCAGGTGCGGCGCATAAATGATGAGTTCCCCGCCCTCCGCCAGAACCGGTTCCAACTTATACATGCACTTCGCCCCCACCCACAGCTCGTCATACATCGCCGGTGCACACGACAGGATCGTGTGGAACGGCCGATCCTTCCTCACGATGTGATGCTGCGCCGACAGGTCCACCGCCTGATCCCAGGCCGATTCCGGTGAGCCCGCAAACAACCCCGCCAGGCCGCCACCCGACACCACCAACGCAAAACAGAGCTTCGGCGTCTGCACCATCGATCCCGCCCGATCCACCACCCGCCGCACCGGCGTCCATTTGTGTCCGATAACCCCCACCGTCGTGATCACCGCTCCCAACCAATGGAAGAAGTTCAGCACCTCCGGACCGCTCACCCCGGGAAACAGGTACTTGTTGCCCCCGCTGAACCCCACCACCTCATGCGGAAACACCGGACCGATGATCATGACCTGATCATACTCATCCACCCTCCGGTTCACCGTCACCGGCACATCCATCGCAAACAACCCATCCGACAATTCATGGATCTCATCCGCCGTGATCCGTCCCAGCGACTTCAATGCCGCCGGGTTGTCCCATTCATGATTGAAGAATCGCACCCCCGCATACCGCGTCGTCCGCTCTTCCATCGTGATCTCCAACCGCAGGCAGATCTCCTCCTCCGTCATCGCCCGATGCGTCCCGAGGGCCACCAGGATGTCCATCACCTGCGTCACGCCTCCCAACTGATCGTGCAGCGCCCGGAACATCAGCCCGATCGGCGCCGTCCGTGTGAGGTCCGGAATGATCAACAACACCCGGTGCCCCCGATACATCTCCGCCGGACAGGCCTTCGCCACCACCGCGTCGACTTCGTCCCGGGTGAGGGATCCGCCCGGGGCGGCGATCCGTGAATGAACGGCACTCATGTCTTTGATGGAATTCAGACGGTTCAGATGGTCTGGGAAAGATAACCGCCGTCGACCTGGATGTCGGCTCCCGTCACGAAGGAACTGGCGCGCTGGGAAGCCAGGAAAAGCACCGCCCCGACCAGTTCATGGGCTTCGCCAAACCGACCCATCGGCGTGTGCCCCAGGATGGCCCGGGCTCGCGGCGTCGGGGTTCCATCCTCCTGGAACAGCAACCGACGGTTCTGTTCGGCCGGGAAGAAACCCGGGGTGATCGAGTTCACCCGCACTCCGCGTCCGGCCCATTCCCGTGCGAGGAACCGGGTCAGGTTCAACACCGCCGCCTTCGCCGCCGAATAGGCCATCACCCGTGACAACGGCAGATGCGCCGACACACTCGCGATGTTGATGATGCTGCCCCGACCGGCGGCGCACATGGCCGGGCCAAAGACCTGGCACGGCAACAACGCCCCACCCACCAGGTTGAGGTCAAAGTTCTCGCGCCAGGCCTCCAGGGTGATCGCTTCCACCGGGTTTTCCGGGGTGACCGTCACGCTCGGATGATTCCCGCCCGCCGCATTCACCAGCACGGTGGGCTCGCCCAGTTCAACCCGGATGCGCTCCCGGGCCGCCTCCACACTCGCCTTGTCCGAGGCATCCACGGAGACAAACAACGCCCGTCCACCGGCCGCCCGGATCAATTCCACCCGTGCCTCGCCCCGCTCCCTGTTGCGCCCCGCCACCACCACGGCAGCCCCCGCCGCAGCCAATCCCTCGGCCAACGCCCCACCCAATACCCCCGTGCCCCCCAACACCACGGCCACATCCGACGACAGATCCAACCAGTTCATGAAGGACGTCACGATACCCAAGACACCCCGACGGAGTCATCCACGGATCCCCATCGGGTCACCCAACACGCCCGATGCCCTCCCGAAGACAACAAACCGCGGTCTGGACTTCCTCTCCCGGCCCCGGGCATCATCGCCCCGGCCGTACCCGAAAGGGAGCGGCCAACGAGAACCAACAGCGGCCCCGTCGACTTCGGTCGGCGGGGCTGTCTTGTCTTCACAATCCCTTCCCCGGCCCCATCCTCCCGTCATGTCCGCCGAGCCGGATGCCACGCCCCCGTTCCATTCCGCGCAGGCCGCTGGTCTCCTCCAACGCCTGGCCGGACGTGGCATCTACATCGGCACCTCGTCCTGGAAATACCCCGGATGGATCGGCCCGCTCTATGACGGGTCCCGTTACTTCTATCGCGGCAAGCTGAGCAACGCCCGATTCGAACGCGATTGCCTTGGCGAATACGCCCAGACCTTCCGCTCCGTGTGCGTCGATGCCGCCTATTACACCTTTCCCTCCGCCAGATACCTCGCCGGTCTCGCCGCCCAGGTCCCCGACGGATTCAGATTCTCGTTCAAGGTCACCGACGACATCACCCTCCGGCACTTCCCGCACCTCGCCCGATTCGGGACCCGCAAAGGCCAGGTCAACCCCCACTTCCTGGACGCCGACCTCTTCAGGGACGCGTTCCTCGCCCCTTGCGCCGTCCATCGCGACAAGGTCGGCCTGCTCATGTTCGAGTTCTCCCATTTCCATCCCAACGACTACGGGCGCGGACGGGACTTCGTCGCCGACCTCGACCGTTTCCTCGGTCAGCTTCCCAGCGGCTGGGATTACGGCGTCGAGATCCGGAACCGCTCGTTCCTTCACCCGGACTACTTCGACATGCTCGCCCGGCATCGGGTGGCCCACATCTACAATTCCTGGGAAGCCATGCCGCCGGTGGAAGAACAATGGCTGGCTCCTGGAAGCCGCACCCATCCCGAATGCCTGGGCGCCCGATTCCTCCTGCGATCCGGCCGCCGGTACGCCGAAGCCGTGGAACGGTTCCAACCCTATACCCGGGTCCAGGACCCCAACCCCGCCGCGCGTCAGGTCATCGTCGACATGATCCTTGCCAGCCTCCAGCAGTCCCGACCCGGTCGGGCCTACATCTACATCAACAACCGGTTCGAAGGATCCGCCCTCGGAACCATCGCCGCCGTCCTCCAGCTCCTCGCCGATCCCATCGCCAGAATGCATCCCCCCCTCTGATCCCATGTACCCACGACTTCCATACTGCCGCCTCCTCGCCCTGCTCCTCCTCACCGCCCTGCCCGCCCGACCCGGCCCCCTCAACCTCTACGTGGATCAGAACGGTCTCGATTCGTGGTCCGGTACCCGCGCCCGTCCCGACCCCGCGCGCCGACAGGGTCCCTTCGCCACCCTCGGCGCTGCCATCGCTCGCGCCCGGGAACATCACCTCGCCGAGGCGGATTCCCTCGTCACCATCCGACTCTCCAGCGGCCGACACGAGATCCACGAGACCCTCGCACTCGCCACCGACGACTCCCACACCGTCATCGCCGGTGCAACCGGTCGTACCCGGACCGAGATCTCCGGCGGACGCCGCATCTCCAACTGGTCGCCCGTTCCCGGCCAATCCAATCTCTGGGAAACCACCATCCCGGCCGTCGCCAGTGGGCATTGGTACTTCCACCAACTCTTCATCAATGGCCAGCGCGCCCAACGCGCCCGGACCCCCAACACCGGTTTCCTTCAGGCCACCGGCCCCCTCTCCAGGGGCAGTCCCATCGAACTCCCCTTCGCCCCCGGCGCATTGCCCCCTTCGCTCGCCACCGATCCCGATGCCCGCCTCATCATCCTCATGAAGTGGACCGACCTTCATCTCCCGGTCCGCAGCATCGATGCCCAACGTCACGTCGCCCTGCTTCCCGGTGGACCCCGCGCCGACTGGATGGACGAACCCGATGCCCGGTTCTGGATCGAGAACCATGCCGACGCCCTCGATGCCCCGGGCGAATGGCATCTGGATCGTCGTTCGGGCCGACTCCGTTATCTCGCACCACGCGGCATCGATCCCAACCGCGCCCGCATCCACGCGCCCATCCTCGATTCCTGGATCCAGATCCGCGGCACCGCTTCACGCCCCGTCCGGGGATTGATCCTCCGAAACCTCGACTTTTCCGACGCCGACCATCCCATGCCCGCCGAGGGCCTCATCTCGCCCCAGGCCGCCGTGGTCATCCCGGGCACCATCCAGGCCCGGTACGCCGTGGAGTGCCGGATGGAATCCTGTCACCTGCGCAATGCCGGCGGATACGGGCTCGAACTCGGCCGCGGTTGCCAGTCCTGGACCGTCGATCACTGCCAGTTCACCCAACTCGGCGCCGGCGGCATCCGCATCGGTGAACCCGGCGACCGCCAACCCTCCGCCCCCGATGCCAACCATTCCCATCTCCTCACCGACAATTCCCTCCTCCACCTCGGCCGGATCTTCGCACCCGCCGTCGGCATCCTCGTCTTCCACAGCGCCACCAACCGGATCCTCCACAATCACATCTCGGACCTCTACTACACCGGCATCTCGGTCGGATGGAACTGGGGCTACGGCGACTCCGCCTGCCGCGCCAATGAGATCGCCTTCAACCGGGTCGAGAACGTCGGACAAGGCCGCCTCAGCGACATGGGCGGCATCTACACCCTTGGCCCACAACCCGGCACCCACATCCATCACAACCTCTTCCAGGACATCCAGAGCTATCGCTACGGCGGTTGGGGCCTCTACACCGATGAAGGCAGCACCGGCATCCTGCTCGAAAACAATGTCGCCGTCCGCTGCACCGACGCCGGATTCCACCAGCATTACGGCCGCGACAACATCGTCCGCAACAACCTGCTCGCCTTCAACCAACGTCATCAGGTCATGCGCACCCGCGACGAACCCCATCGCTCCTTCACCTTCTCCCGCAACGTCGTCATCCACGACCAGGGAACACTCCTCGGCAGCAACTGGTCCGGTGACACCAACCGTTTCGCCATGGATTCCAACCTCTACTGGGACACCCGCCTCGGCACCAACGTCGCCGCGTACCGTTTCGCCAAGGATACCTGGGAAAGCTGGCGCGCCCGCGGTCTCGACCGGAATTCCGTCATCGCCGATCCGCGGCTGCGCAATCCCGCCCGACCCGAACTCGGACTCCTGCCCGGCACTCCCGCCACCCAGATCGGATTCCAACCCATCGACCTCCGCCGCATCGGACCACGCCCGTGAGACCCCCCTGATCAGAGCGGCGACGTTTGGTCGCCGGAAGCGCGTTGAAGGGAAGCCGCGGTGGGGACGACACCAAACCGTTGTCGATCATCCCTCGGGTTCTCGGGCGGGTGCGGTGCCGGGATGCACCCCCACTCCCGGCCGCTCCAAAATGGGCGTTGACCATTGTCCCATCGCCCCGTTTCCTCTGTGCATGGTTCGACTGCGTACCCCGCGACTTATCTGCCTCGCGCCGCTTCATGGCGGCGTGGCGGTCGGGGTGTGAACCGAATCAAACCGGATCGTTCCCCATCGCCGCACTGGCGGTGGGTTTTTCGTTTTCACCAAGAGCACCATCGCCGGCGGGGAGTCAGAACGGTCCCAACCGAATGAGCCATGCTGAAGCCTGCATCCCAAAAATACCGTCCGTTCCCTCCGATCCACCTCCCGGATCGGCAGTGGCCCAACCGCGTCCTGACCGCACCCCCCATCTGGTGCAGCGTCGATCTCCGCGACGGCAACCAGGCGCTCGCGGTGCCGATGAATGTCTCCCAGAAGCTCGAACTCTTCGATGCCCTGGTCCGATGCGGTTTCAAGGAGATCGAGGTCGGTTTCCCCGCCGCTTCCAACACCGAATACGCGTTCATGCGCCGCCTCATCGAGGAAGGCCGCATCCCTGACGACGTCTCGGTTCAGGTTCTGGTCCAGGCGCGCGAAGACCTCATCGAACGGACCGTTGAATCCCTGGTCGGCGCCAGGAACGCCATCATCCATCTCTACAACTCCACCTCGCCCGCCCAACGCCGCATCGTCTTCGGCCTCGAAAAACCCGACATCGTCGAGATGGCCCGACGCGGCACCCGCTGGATCCGCGAACGTCTGCCGCGTCTGGCCGAAACCCGGGTACGCCTCGAATACTCGCCCGAGAGCTTCTCGGCCACCGAGGTGGAATTCTCCCACGAGATCTGTGAAGCCGTCCTCTCCGAGTGGGGTGCCACGCCGGACAACCCGGTGATCCTCAACCTGCCCGACACCGTCGAGGTGGCCATGCCCAACGTCTATGCCGACCAGGTGGAATGGTTCATCAACCACCTCGGCAACCGCGACTCCGCCATCATCTCGGTCCACACCCACAACGATCGCGGCACCGGCGTCGCCGCCACCGAACTCGCCCTGCTCGCCGGCGCCCAACGCGTCGAGGGCACCCTGTTCGGAAACGGCGAACGCACCGGCAACCTCGACCTCATCACGGTCGCCCTGAACCTCTACATGCACGGGATCGATCCCGGCCTCGAGTTCTCCGACCTCAACAGCCTGCGCCAGGTCTATGAACGTTGCACCGGCATGACCGTGCATCCCCGACATCCCTATTCCGGTGAACTCGTCTTCACCGCCTTCTCCGGTTCCCATCAGGACGCCATCCGCAAGGGCCTCCGCGCCTGGGAATCCGCCCGCGAAAAACAGGAAGCCGCCTTCTGGGACATCCCCTACCTCACCGTCGATCCCAGCGATCTCGGCCGGGAATATTACGAGGTCATCCGCGTCAATTCCCAGTCCGGCAAGGGCGGCGTCGCCTACCTCCTCGAAACCGAGTTCGGCATCGAACTCCCCAAGGACATGCAACGCGAGTTCGGCCCCATCGCAAATGATGAGGTCGACCGGCTCGGCCGCGAGGTCCGCGGTCCCGAACTCCGCGAGATGTTCTGGGCCGAATACGTCTCCCGCCATCAACCGTGGGAACTCCTGTCCTTCGAAACCGAAGGCCGCAATGGCAACGTCCTCTGCCGCGCCCAGGTCCGTCAGGCCGGCGTGACCCGCCAGTTCACCGGCGACGGTAATGGCCCCATCGCCGCCTTCGTCAACGCCCTCATCGGGGGTGGCGTTCCCCGATTCGAAGTCGGCCATTACTCCGAACATGCCCTCGGCTCCGGCGAAACCGCTTCCGCCATCGCCTACATCCAGGTCCGTCATCCCGATGGCCGCACCCGCTGGGGCGCCGGTGTCGATACCAGCATCGAACTCGCCTCCATCAAGGCCATCCTCTCCGCGCTCAACCGAAGCTGATCCCCCAGCCCAACCCGTGTCCCCCTCCCGTCGCCCACGTCGTCTCCGTCAGTCCCCGGCCATCCGCGACCTCGTCCAGGAGGTCCGGCTCCACCCGGCCGACCTGATCGCGCCGTTGTTCGTGCGGGAGGGGGACGGACCACCGGAACCCGTCGGGTCCATGCCCGGTGTGTTCCGGCTCAGCCTCGCCGATCTCGCCATCGAAGCCGCCGCCCTCGCACGGCTCGGCATCCGCGGTATAGCCCTTTTCCCCGTCACCCCCGCTTCCCTCAAGGATGCTTCCGGCACCGAGGCCCTCAACCCCGATTGCCTGATCCTCCGCGCCATCCAGGGGGTCCGCCAGGCCGCGCCCGGACTCGTCCTCTTCACCGACATCGCCCTCGACCCCTATACCACCCACGGCCATGACGGGCTGTTGACCCCGGACGGAACCGACGTCGACAACGATGCCACCGTCTCCGTCCTGGCCCGCATGGCGGTCCTGCATGCACGGGCCGGATCGGATTTCGTCGCGCCCAGCGACATGATGGATGGGCGGGTCCGTGCGATCCGCGAGGCGTTGGACCGGCAGGGTTGCACCCGGACCGGGATTCTGGCCTACAGCGCCAAGTTCGCTTCCGCCTTTTACGGTCCCTTCCGTGAAGCGGTCGGGAGCGCCCAGGCCGCCGGCACCACCGGCCTCGACAAACGTTCCTATCAGCTCAACCCCGCCAACCCCCGCGAAGCCATCGCCGACGCCCTCCTCGACGAAGCCGAAGGCGCCGATGCCCTGATGGTGAAACCCGCCGGGCCTTACCTCGACATCCTTCACGCACTCCGATCCCAGACCCGGCTTCCCCTCGCGGCCTATCAGGTCAGCGGTGAATACGCCCAGATCCATGCCGCCGCACGCCTCGGCTGGCTCAACCTCGAACGGGCCCGTGACGAAAGCGTCCTCGCCATCAAACGGGCCGGCGCCGACTGGATCCTCACCTACTTCGCCCGCGACCTCGCCACCGCCCTCCAATCCTGACCCCGACGCACCATGGACATCCTTCACGCCCCCTGGCGCATCGACTACATCCTCACCCCGAAATCACCGGCCCAGCCCGGTGAAGCCTCGTTGTTCACCCGGATTGCCCAATCCGACGACGATATCGGCAACCACGTCATCGCGCGCGGCCCCACCGCCTACGTCGTCCTCAACACGTATCCCTACAACGGCGGTCATCTCATGGTGATCCCCTACCGCCAGGTGCCCGGGTTCGAGGGTTTGTCCGATGCCGAACTCCTCGAGATCCTGCACTGGGTGCGCGATGCCCAGCATGTCCTCCGTGAAGTCATGCGACCCGACGGCTTCAACATCGGCGTGAACCAGGGCCGCGTCGCCGGCGCCGGCATCGTCGAGCATCTCCACGTCCACATCGTCCCACGCTGGAACGGCGACACCAACTTCATGCCCATCATCGCCAACACCAGCGTCGTCCCCGAAGCCCTCGCCGATACCGCCGCCAAACTCCGCGCCGCCTTCGCCCGCCTGTCCAGATCCGCCTGACCCCTTCCCGTATTGCGCCCGGGTTCACCGGACCAGCCAACCCGACCAGCCACGTTCCGGAGGAGGCATGCCCCCTTCCCCGGTCAATCCCGTCGCACCACCAACTCCCGGTTGATCTCCGAAACCCCGACCTGCTGCTGATGGCCGTCCGGCCAGGTGACCGACATCGATTCCACCGCCGTCGCCTTCCCCAGCCCGAAGGTCGCGACCGGTTCGCTCGAGCTCAGGTAACTCCGCGTGGTACCGATCCGACGCCATTGCTCGCGTCCACCTGCCTGGATCCGCAACACCGCCCCGAGGCCCTGCCGATTCGCTCCCGACCCCTCCAGTCGGACCCGCAACCAGCCGTGCCCGAGTTGTTGATCGTTGCGCAACAGCACCGGAGTGCCGCCCAGGTTCGCGAGCACACAGTCCAGGTCGCCATCGCCATCGATGTCCGCAAACGCACTCCCGCGCCCCACCAACAACTGAAACAGGTCCGGCCCCGCCCGATCCCCCTTCACCGGGATGAAGCCGGCATCCCCCGCGTTCCAGAACAGCTGGGCGGCCTGCCGGTACTGTTGTCCGTGCTGCAGCTTGGCGATCTCCTCCTCGAGATGTCCGTTCACC
>CAZDYB010000002.1:2828-25794 GCA_964509045.1 uncultured Akkermansia sp. | reverse complement strand
TGACGGCGGCGGGGGTGTTCCGGGTGCGGGTGGCGGAGACGGTGACGGATCTGGTTGGGCGACCCGTGGAAGGTCCGCGGGAGTTTGGGTTCACGACGGTGGACGACTCGGTGGTCCGGGACCTGGCGGCGCAGGTGACGATTTATGAACCGGGCGCGACGAACCTGACGGAGGCGATCCTGGGACGGATCCCGTCGTACGATCCGGTGCGGGACCGGGACGGGATTGTGGTGGAAGGATCACCGGGAACGGCGGAGTCGGGGCAGGCGGTGGTGTTGGTGAACGAATCGACGGGAGAAACCCAGACGGTGTTGTCGGATGTGGACGGCAGTTTTGTCTCGTTTGTGCGGGGGACGGTGGACGACTTCATTTCGGCGGTGCTGGTGAATGCGAACGGGACGCGGAACCAGTTGCCGGCGACGCGCCAGCGGTTTGATGACGGGACGATTGGATTGTTCGGGACGGGAGGAACGATCCGGTCAACGGGGCCGGGAACGCCGGTGGATCTGATTGTCGAACCGGGATCAATTCGGGGGAAGACGTTGTTCAAGATGGAGACGGTGGAGGCCTCGGTATTTGGCGGGCTGGTGGGTGGGCATTTCCCGGAGGGATCCGGGGCGTTGGTGGGGGCGTTTGAGCTGACGGAGAGCGGGGATCCCTTGTTGAACGCGGCGGACATCAGCGTGCCGGTGAAGCTGTCGGAACTGGGCCTGCCGCCGGGGACGGACCTGACGAATGTCTCGTTCGTGGTGGTGATGCCGTTGCGGGTGGATGGGCGGGTGGTGCATCACATCGTGGACACGGCCAACTTCGAGGCGGACGGCCCGGATGGGGGCCGGGTACGGACGGCATCGCCACCGTTTGTGGGGATGCTGGCGAGGAAACTGGCGGATCTGAGGCGGTCGGCGGGGATGACGGTGGTGACGGTGCCGAAGGTGGCGAGCAACAATGACAATCCGCACAAGGGTGAGACGGCGGTGTTCGGAATCCTGCCGTTGATTTCAAGGGGGCCATTGAAGGTGGGTGGATTCGTCCGGGTGTTGAAGGACAATGCGGATGCCACGCAGGAGACTGAGAATCTTCCGGGGGCGACGGTCCGGGTGGCGCGATTGCAGGATGAACAGGACGGGGCGCCGTTGGTGTTTGATGGGGATCTGGTGTCGATCTCGGATGAGCGGGGCAACTTTGGTTTTTTCTTCCGGCCATCGGAAGCGACGACGACACGGGCGTTGTTGGCGACGCATCCGCGGTTTCCCTTCCAGCGTCCGCGAACGATTGGATTCAAGGGAGAACGGCAGGGGACGACGGTGGTGAATGCGGAGTTGCACTTCCGTGAATTGCCTCGCGACCTGGCGGCGGTCGAAGACATCTCGCCGCCGCGGGTGACGGTGACCCATACGCCGGATCTACCGCGGGTTGGATCGGGAACGGGCAACGGTGCGGATCTGTTTGTGGTGGGGGTGGACGACAAGGAGGTGGGTCCACCCTCGATCGTGGTGCAGCGGGTGGAGAACCTGCGGGGAGAGGAGATTTCAGCGCCGAACATTCTTGGGGCCGCTGAAGTGGTGGCGGATGAACCGGCGCGGAAGGTTCGAAAGTTCAGGCTGGAATTGCCGGTACCGGGCCGGGTGGTGTTGCAGGCGTCGGTGAGGGATGCCACGGGCAAGCCTGATATCGCAGCCCACGCGGTGTCGTTCGGGGTCAGTCGTCCGCCGGTGGTACCGACGGATCCGGACGACAACGTGGCGTTGCGGGTGATCTTTTCGTGGCCGCCGAACGGGGCGACCAATCTGCCGGCACTGACGCCGATCCGGATCCGCTTCAACCGGTCGTTGCCGGCGTCGTTGGTGGCCACGCCGCCGTATGATTGGCTGGCGTTTTCCGGGGGACATTTCGTGCGGCGGGTGGAAGCCGATTCCGAGCGTCGGGAGATCACGGTGTTTTATGACGGGCCAACGACGGGCCCGGTACGGTTGTCGGCGGGATCGGGAATCACGGGCGAGAGCGGCAAGGTCTTTGATCAGGACCCGAACGAACAGGATTCACAGCCCTTCACGCTGGGATTCATCCAGGCGCGGTCGGTGGTGGAATTGCTGGAGGGGGAGACGGGGGCGGGTGCGGCATTGCTCGGACGATTCGGGTACACGCTGGAGCGTGATGGTTCCGGGGGGCGCCTGCGGGTTTGGGACATGGTGACACCTGCCAAGCCGGAGCGGGTACGGGACATTGCGGTGGGATATCCGACGGCGATGGCGTTGATCCCGGGCTATTCGCTGCCGCCCGCGTTGAACGACGATGAGGTGGAGACCGTGTGTGTGCGGGAGAATCTCCTGGCGGTGTTCACCGGGCATGCGAATGAGCCCAAGTACCTTCAGTTGGGACGCATCCAGGGAAGCCAGATCGTGTTGGGCCGACGCCTGATCCTGAGCGGCGGCGCCACGGATGGGTCGGGCAATCCGTCGGTGGCGGAAGGGGTGTCACGGGTCGAGTCGTTGTCGCAGATCGTGAAGGCGAAGTGGGATCCGCCGTATCTGGGTTACTTTGAGTTGGGGGCGGATGTGACGAGCGTGAAGATGATCAATCTCCATGCCTTTCGACGGGTGGAACAGCAGGGGGGTCGCTTGGATGGATTTGGTCGGGGAGCGGACGGTTTCGATGCGAACGGGGACGGCGATTTCTGTGATGCGGGAGATGTGCAGGCGGTTCCGGACCGGGATCCGTTCATCACGCCGGGGATGAGTTTTTCGTTTGCGCCCGGCAAGCCGGGAGAGCGGTGGGACGACTTCGATTTCCATGCTGGACTGGGATTGGTGGTGTCGGTGGGGCGATTCTTGAGCGGGACCAATGCACCGCGGTTCACGACGTTGTTGGCGGCGGGGGATGAAGGTTCGTTGACGAACGCCTTCGTGTCTTTCCCGGTGGGTGAAACGCTGCGCCGGGTCTTGCTGCTGCCGGCGACCACGGTGGACAACGGAACCAACCGGGTGAGCCGGGATCTGGCGCTGGTATCGATCAGCCGTGGCGGTGGGGACGGAGCGGTGGCGGTGATCGATGTGACGACGCCATCGGCTCCGGTGTTGACCAACCGCTTTGATCTTCCGTCGGGGGAAGGTCCTGCGGGCAGTGTCCAACTCCGGTCGGATGGATTGCTGGCGGTGGCTTCGGGACGGAGCACGTTGCTCTATGATCCGACGAAGCTGTTGCTGCCCGCGGTGGACGGGGTTTCGCCGGCGTTGGTGGGGCGGATTGATGGGACGGGAACGGGGGTGCGGGATTACGTATCGGATCCGACGGGCATCCACCTGACCTACGGCGGGTCGAATCGACGTTATGTGGAGGCGGCGCCGCGGTTTTCGTTTGTCCGCTTCAATGCCGTGATCAATCCCGACCAGGTGGCGTCGCAGGATGCGGTCCTGGCGACGGGTTTCCTCCGATCGGCGACGCCGGTGACGGTGGCGGACGTGATGGAGTCGGGGAACGGAACCAATGCGCCGGCGATGGATCCGGCGCGGCATTATTATGTGTTGATGGATGCACCGGGAGGTGCGGCGGATGGGAGTGGACGACTGCCGTTGGTGTTGTCGGCGGTGGATGCGAGCGGGATGCCGCAGGTGGAGCGTGGGGGGACGCCGGTACCGGCGGTGGTGGGGGACGAGCAGTTGTACAGTGCGTTGCTGGCGCAGCGGGTGATCAACCTGGTGCTGGGGGCGATCAGCGTGAAGAAGGCTTTGACCAGTCTGGATGAGGCGTCGGGGTTGGTGGACAAGGCGAAGGCGGCGCTGAAGGTGATCAAGAGCACGTCGAAGGTGTTGCCGAAGATAAAGAGCCTGGGTCTCGCGCTGAAGCTGTTGCCGGACCAATTCGTGGCACGGCGCCTGTCCAATGATCCGAATCACCCGCTCTACAACCGGTTCCTGGCGGGACCGTTCGTGGTGTTGGGCGGTTCGCCCACGGTGGAGCAGTTGACGGCCTTGAACGAACAGGCTGCGGCGCGGGAGGTCACCCGGGTGTATCTGAGGCCATCAGCGCGCTTGTGGGTGGGACTGCCGAGCGAACGGGCCGAAAGCCTGTTGAGTTTCCCGGATCCCTTCACGCCGTCGCCGAGTCGGTTGGCCACCTTCGTCAGTGAACTGCGGTTGAACCCGACCTTGTCGGTGTTCGGAATGAAGATCCCGCAGTCGGGCCCGTTCATAGAAGAGATGGCCAAGATCAATCAGCAGCCGGGGAATCCGCTGTCGTTGTTTGATCTGGGCGAGCAGGTGACGCTGATTGTCAGCCTGATTTCCGAGGTGCCGGTGGTGGGCAAGGTGATGAAGGGGGATTGGAAGCCGATGCTGATGCCGGGGGCGCACCAGCTGTTGAGGGTGAACTTTACCGAGCGGCCGATGGTATTGGTGCCCGGGTTTGCGGCTTCGAAGCTGGAGATCAACGGGGTGAACCATTGGCTGGGATTCCCCCAGACCGCGAGTGAGTTGGCGGCCAGCGCTGGCGCGGTGTTTGGAGACAACCCCGCCGTGCCCGTCATGGATCGGGCGAGGAAGGATCTGCGGGTGCAACCGAATGGGAAACCGGAACAGGAAACGTTCGCCACGGACACACTCCGATTTTCGTTGGAAGTGCCGACCCAGGCGGGATCGATCTATGGCGACTGGATCAATCACCTCACCGGCGAGATGGGATTTGTGGAGTACAAGTACCAGGGCAGCGGAACGTCAGCGGCTGGACCGCAGGTGCGGGAACGGTTGCGGTTGGAGGGACGTCCGGGTCTTGGTCAGTCGCCAACGCCGAACCTGTTTGTGTTTCCGTATGACTGGCGGTTGGACAACCAGAAGGCGGCGGAAGAGTTGCGGGATTACGTGCGGTTGGCGTTGGAGATGCATCCGGATGCGGATGGCGTCGATCTGGTGGGGCACAGCAACGGGGGTTTGGTGTCGCGGGCCTACATGCTGATGCCGGGGCAGCGTGCGCGGGTGAAGCGACTGATCACGGTGGGAACGCCGTGGCTGGGTTCGCCGAAGCCGTTGAGCGGCCTGAAATCGGGCAATCTCGATGACATGGCGATTGGCGCGTTGGCGCCGATTCCGGCCGTGCGCAAGATGCTCCAGTTCTCGCCGGGAGCGCATCAGTTGCTGCCTTCGAGGGAATACTTCGATCTCGGATTCCGGCCGTTGGTGGAGGACGGATACGACGTCAATACCAATGGCCTGCCCAACGAGGCGTTCGACTTCGATGGCTTCCAGGAAGTGCTTGCCCGGCATCTGCTGCGGGGGCCGGTGGAGGAATTCCTGGATGAACTGGACGCGGAGAATGCGATTCCTTCGCCGCAGCGGTCGCTTGAGGACCTGCCCGGTGGAGAACATCCCGTGCGTCGGAACGCGAATTCGTTCCGGGCGAACCAACCGATCGGAGATCATCGACTCGATCCCGACGACGTCGAGATGCATCACATCGTGGGTTTCGGAGCGACGCCCGACACGATCGGGCAACTCCGGATCCGGGGTCGATTGGTGCCGCGTACGCCGGAGACCAATGTGGTGGTGAGCGTGGCGCGGGCGACGGTGTTTGACTCGGAACAGGTGAAGGACGGGCCGGCGTTGTTGATCCATCCGGCGGACGGAACGTTGGCGGTGAACCCGACCAACCAGTTCCGGATGAACGAGGAGATCGAACTCCGTTATGTGGCGGGTGACGGCACGGTGCCGATCGCGAGCCTGGCGCGGGGTTATGGATCCGGTGCGACCCTGAACGCGACCCATGCCCGGGTGCATGCGTTGGTGGGTGGACTGGGGCAGGGGGTGACGGGGCACAATCCCATGCTCAACACCGAGGAGTTCCATTACATTTTCGATACGGTGTATGCCGGGCGCGAGGTGGAGGAGATCCGGGTGGCGGCATCGGGAGCGGGCGGGTTTTCGGAGGGCAGCCTCGGAACCATCGAAGTGACGGGTGCCATGCCGGGCGGCGGGGCTGGGTCGATCAGTTATGTGGCGGATTTCGGGGATGGCGCGGTGGAGTTGCGGAAGGATGCGGGAGGCTCCGCGGCATTCCAGCATCGGTATCGGCAGAGTGGCACGTACCTGGTGACGGTGGGGGCGGCGGCGGCGCTGGGTTCGCGGACGGTGTATGGAATTTCCAGTGTGCGGATCACGGTGGCGAACCAGGCGCCGGAAGTGTCGATCGATGGCGGCGACATCCCGGTGAAGCGCGGCGAGAGCCGGGTGTTGGTGGCGAAGGTCACGGATGCGGGCCTGGATGACCGGCACAGTTTTGAATGGGATTTGCCGGCGGGGAACCGGTCCGGGCCCGGGGCATTTGCGATGCCGGTGACGTTTGACGAACCGGGGACCCACACGGTGACGGTGATGGTGAAGGATTCAGATGGGGATACAGGCACGGACAGTATCCAGGTGACGGTAGAGTCGGACGCGCCGGCGTTGGCAGGGACGGATTTCGGGGCGGACCCGGCGGGTCGTCGCGGAGCGCGTGTGGCGAACATCCCGGGAATCAACGGGGGCCATCCGGAGTTGCTGGTGCGGTTCCATGGGCATGCACCGGACGCCCTGGACACGGTGGGCATCAGTGTGAGTCAGGAGGGCCTGGGGACGGACCTGGCCGGATTGATCTTTGACCAGGTGTTTGGTGCCTCGACCTTGAGCCTGCTGGCGGTGATCGAGCAGGCATTGGTGCCGCGGGTGGCGCAGTTCCTCGGAAAGTTGGC
The DNA here is from genome assembly GCA_964509045.1 of uncultured Akkermansia sp. Taxonomy (GTDB): domain Bacteria; phylum Verrucomicrobiota; class Verrucomicrobiia; order Limisphaerales; family UBA9464; genus UBA6176. Next base: position 19,076 of record CAZDYB010000002.1, on the reverse strand, counting down.
GGCGGAGGGGGGCAGTGACTACGCCCGGATGATGCGGCATCTACCGTCGGAGGTGGCCGGCGTTGATCTGGCGGCGACAACGGCATTGCTGGGGGTGCGTGGGAAGGATGGGCCCATTGAAGTGGACCTGCTGTATCTGGAAGGCGGATTGCCGAAGGTCCTGCAACGATGGACGGTGGAAAATGTGCCGGCGGCGGAGGGGTTGCGGCTGACCTTCGAATGGGGCGACCAGGAGGGAAAACTGGAACGGGTGACACCGGATCTGGGCAGTCCGTTGCGCGGGTCTGGGTTCGAGACCCTTCAACCGGTGTTCAGCGCCTTCGGTGAACAACGGTCGGGAGATCGGGTGGGACCTGCCGTGGTCGGCATATTGAATCCGGCGGTGGACCGAGTGACGGTCCTCACCCGGGACAACCTGACGCCCGAGACCAACATCGTGTTGTTCGCGGTGTTCGATGCGAACGAGAACGGGCGTCTGGACGACGACACCTTCTATCCGCTCGACACCAACGTGATGGATTTCGCGCGGTTGCCGGAACGTCCGTTCGCGGTCGTGGGCGTCGATGAACAGGGGAACGTGGGGAGCCTGGATCCGTTCCGGGTTTCGGAGACGCGGAACTTCCTCGGGGTGCTTGCGCCGGGCGAAACCGAATCGGAGTACGAAGGCAAGCTGCGAGCCATCCGCGATGCGGTCCGGCACGTGATCGGAAGGGCGCGTGACAGCGAGGTGATCCGGGGCCGGTTCCTGCTGGATCCGGATGACCTGTGGGTGTTCGAGCAGGGATCGGGAGCGAACCTGTGGAAGTTGGATTTCGTGAAGCGATGCAACGGGATCTATCTGCCGGGCAAGAGCGACAACGATTACGAGTTGTTCCTGCCGGTGCAGTTGAACGACCGCTTTGTGATGGGTGAGACGGATCGATTGCGATTCGAGGCTGCTGGTCCGCACAGCAGCGCGATGCTGTTCGGGGATTGGTATTTCAAGCGGCCGCAGGGTCTGGATGGGGCGGGGAACCCGACTGAAGACGATGGGTTGGTGACGGAGTGGGAGTATGTGTTTCCTGCCGGGATGACGGTGGATGGGTTGTCTCGTTTCCGGGTGGTTCGACGTGAGACCGACGAGAATCTGGCGGTGGGTTTCCGGAGTCCATTGACGCCGGCGGAAGTGATCGCGCGGGAGTTTGCGCGGACGCTGACGTCGGATCCGGTGCGGAGGAAGTTGCTTCCGGACACCAGCTTCTTTCCTGAGCGGCGCGAGCATTTCATGTTTGGCCGGCTGCACCTGCAACGGCCACCGGAGTTTGGGGATGACCCGATCGGGGACGGTGGCACGGGACGTCAGATGCTGCTGTTGAAGTGGCTGTTGGAGGGGGCGTATGTGACGGCGACGGATGGGGGTGTTGCGGGCGGGTTCAGTCCGGGAGCACCGGCGTTGACGGGCATTTTTGGGAACTGGGTACGGGCGGGAGTGCCGCGGGCGGAGGGGTTGGAGTGGGGATTGTTCCACGATTTCGCGGCGATGAAGGCGCGTCCGTTCCAGGTGGCGGAGATGCGGTTTGGTCCGACGGGAGCGGATGCACGGTTGAGGTTGATGCAACGGTCGATTGATGACGCGGTGGCGCAGCAGCAGGGGGCGCGATTGAGGAAGCTGGGCAAGTCGGCGATCCGGGCGACGCTGGCGCGGTTGGCGGGTGACACGAACCTCAACGGGTTGATCACGGGGATTCCCGTGGGGCGCCTGACGGATCCGGCGGTGCGGAGTTTCGAGCATGAGATCCTGCGACTGGCAAGGAGCACGGAGGAATCGAAGGGGGCGTTTGGTGAGTTTGCTGAGGATCGCGATGACCTGACGGAGCCGCCGGATCTCGGGGACTTCCTGAAGGCGAAGAACGGGGATCGGGAATACCTCGGAATCATTTTGAATGAACCGGGGGCGTATGAGCGGTTTGTGCTCACGACGTTCCGCTTCCTGCGGGAGGTGGTGCAGGCGCCGACTGCGCCGGCGTATCGCGACTACACGGCGGGATTGCAGGCGGGTGGTGGGTTGGATGAGCTGTTCCAGCGCACGGACAACCTGAACCGGGTGACCCGTGGCAATGGGCAGGACCAGCCGGGATTGCTGGCGTTGAATGGGGATCGGCGGATTGCGCGATTGAACCTGCCCTTGGCGGTGGAGGTGTACGGGCCGGGATCGGCGGGGGAGATCCGGGTGGGGAACCTCCGCAGCAGCAGCGGGAATCCAGGGCCGGATGGCGGAGGACGGAATGCGCGTCCGGCCGACACCCAATTGGAGGGGGAGGTTGTGGCGGAGATTGATGGGGCACCGGACCTGGACAACACGGTGGATGGCAGCGGGCCGGGTGAGGTCCTGGTGACGCAGGAGGGTGCGGCGTTTGAGGAAACGGTGGAGCAGGCGTTGAGTGCGGCCACTGAAACGGACGAGACGGTGGAGGCGGACAACTCGGTGGAGGTGGTGTCGAGTCTGATCGCGATGGATATCCCGGCGCCGGTGGTGTCGGACCGGCCGTTGGTTTTCCTGGGGATCACGCCGGCGGGAAGCCAGAATTTCTTCCTGTTGGAGGATTGGCCGGAACAGGAGTTGCGGCCGCGGTCGCCGCGTCACGTGTTGCGGTTGACGGACCGGCTTTCCATCACCGTTCTGGCGCCGACGGGCGGCGAAGGATTCACCGCGTTGATCACCACCCAGAGTGATCCGGTCGCGAGGCAGGTGGTGATCCGCGAGTTCGAGGATACGGGCACGTATGAGAATGAGGGGACGGCCAACCGGGTGCAGTTCAGCAATGTGAACAATCCGCTGGATGACCTGCTGTATGTAAAGGATGAGGAGATCGTGGAGGTCCGGGTATCCGGACCGGGATTGGATGATGAAGAAGTCATCCGGGTGATGATTGATCTCGGGGAGTTTGCGATGGCGGCGGTGGAGCATCATGACCGGGAGGACAGCCTGAAGCCGCGGTTTGACTACGAGTCCTCGTTTCTGGATGCGGTGGACGGATTCAACTGGGCGGATGCCGGGGTGATCGAGTTCCCGGATGACGTGGCGAAGGCGGCGGTTGATGCGGGAGTGCCGGACGGGGACAACGCCATGCGCCGATTCCTCCAGGCATTTGGCGATCCGACGAATCTGGCGACGGGCGAGGCGGATGTGCTGTACCTGCACACGCATGGATCAACCGGGGGATCCATTTTCGATCATGTGAGCCGGGAGGAGCCTGGAAGTCTTCAGCGCCAGTTGGTCCTCAATCCGTTCCGGCACCTGGCGGAGGACGGACGTTGGAACAGTGACGCCGACTGGTTCATTTCGGAGGCCTGCGCGATGTTGTTCGGCGGGTTGAACGGGCCAGCACCGGGTCCCGGAAGTCCGCAGGTGGGTGCGTTGAACTGGCGCGAGGTGATGCGGAGCAGTCCGCGTCCGCCGCACGGAATCCTGGGATTCGCCTTTGGAAAGACGGCGGATCGGAATGTGACCCGGGACTTCCTTTCCGAACTCGGGTTGGGTCTCGGGTATGTCGAATCGTGGAAGGCAGCGGCCGAGGACCGGAATCCGCCAATGCCATGGGCTGCGCTCTACTACGCCTCGACCCGGGACGACACGGTGCGGCAACTGACGCAGCATCCGCTTCCAGGTGACTCGATGCGGTACGAGAGTTTTGTGGGGATTCCCGAGGGGTTGTGCATTGATGCGGTGGATTGCTGCACGGGGGATGCGCATCGGAGCCAGATCCAGGCGGGGCTGTGGGTGAAGTCTGAGTTGTTGGGGCAGACGGTCCTGGAGGAAGTGCCTGTCGCGTTGCCGGCGAGGACGGAGGGTTTGCTGCAACCTGGGGTTGAACTGGCCGGGTTCCTGAAACGTTCCGCTGAACTGGAATCCTTGTGGGGATCAGCTGCCCGGCGCGTGTTGTCGGTACCCGGTGCCACCGATGGCGATGAAGCACGGCGCCGTGCCGAAGCCTTTCTGGCGGAGTGCGGGATCGGGTCGGATCGGTTGCGGTGGAGCTACACGGGAGAGGCGCTTCAGCAGACCTTTGTGGGCGATGTCCTTTCTGAGCCGGTGGTGACGGCCCGGGTGGTTCGCTACGAGGTGATGAGCCAGGGACTGCCGGTGAGCGGCAGCGGAGTCACGGTGAATGTGACGCCGGAAGGCATCACCCGGGTGGGAGTCCTGCGGGTGCCGATGCCGCAGAAGACGGCGGAGGTTGAACGGGGGCGTCCGATGAAGCTGGAGGAGGCGTTGTCGAAGGTCTGGTCGGCGCGCCCGGACCATGCGACGGAGGCGAGGGTGGTGGTGATGTCGAAGCTTTGCTGGAAGGCGGTCGGGCCGGGAGGTGCCAAGGTGGTACCGGCCTGGGACGTGCAATGGGCTCCGGCGGATTCCGCGGGGGCATTGGTCGGAGTTCCCCAACAGATATGGATCGACGCCCTTCAAGGCCGGATCCTGGAGGTGGCCAAGTGATTCCCCTGCGTCAGATCGGCATCGGATTCGTGGGCCTGCTTCTGGGATTGATGACCCAGGTTTTTGCGGCCACTCCCCTCACCACGCTCGAATACCGCGTCACCGGACAGGAACTGCGGGTCTCGCCGGTTGCCTTGGCAGTACCGAAGGGGATTGGCGGTTCGTTGAACGTCGAGTTGTTCGGTTCAGGCGCGGCGGAATCGCTGACCGGCACGCTGGTGGAGGCGACCTTGCGCGGGCCATCGGGACCGGCGCAACGGGTGCTCGGGACGTTGGGTCAACCGCTGTTGTTGCCGCCGCTTTCATTGGTCGGGGATTATCAGCTGGATGGCATCCGACTCGCCCGCTTGGAGGGAACGAACTTCGTCACGGTGCTGGACGGTTCCCCGGCGTCGGTACCGATCCGGGTCTTTGATGAGGTGCTGGTATCGCGGGTGACCTCGCGTCCGTTGACGTCGGCGGAGATCGAGGAGAAGGGGATCTTCATTGATGAATCGAACTTCCGAGCGGTGGAATTCGAGGTTGGATTCGTGCTGGATGGCCGGACGGTTCCGGTGCGGTTCCCGGTGGTGACACCGCGATTCAACGAGAGCAGCGAGATCATTCCGGCGGCGGAACTGGAGGAGCGGCTCGTGCTGGCCCAACAGCTCAACGAGGCCAACTTCAGTCGGGTGGAACTGCCGCCCGAATTCCAGACCGCGCAACTCAACATCCAGGTCCAACCGGTCAACTTCCAGCTCGTGGACGGCGATGCCGGCGGTGTCGGGCTCCAGATTCCGCCCATCCCGGCGTTGATGGTCATCCCGGGAAACATCGGATTCCTCAACCAGTTCTTCAGCGTCCAGTTGTTCACGGAAAACGCCGCACCCGGCAACTCGGGGTTGAGCGTTCTCAATGTGAAAGCCGAACTGGTGTTGCCACCGGGGGCGGATCGGATCCCTGCCACCACCTTTGAAGAGCCCGGCGACGATCCGTTGCGCTTTGCACGGGTGGGGGCGGGTCGGGAGATCCGCAGTGTGTTGCCGGTGACGCGGGCCGGGCCGGACGGCGAGTTCGGGACGGCGGATGACATCGGACGGTTGTCGCCGGGCGAGGGAGGCCAGGCGGAGTTCCTGGTGGAGGGATTGCTGGAGGGATTGCATCTGATGGAGGTGAAGCTGACCGCGGATCTCGACGGGCTCGCGGCAGGCATCGTGCAGATCACGGGCAAGGCGGCGGGATCGGTGCTGGTTCGCAACCCGAACTTCTCCCTCGCCTTCAGTCATCCGCGGACGGTGCGGGCCGGTGAACCGTATGAATCCAGTGTCACGGTCTTGAACACGGGCCTGGTGCCGGCGAACCGGGTGCGGATCACCCTGCCCAAGTCGTCGCTGAGCGGCGCGGTGTTCGAGGGGGATCAACAACCCACGGTTGAGTTGGGCGACCTGTTGCCGGGCCAGACGGGGACGGCGCGGTTCCGGTTGCGGGCGCAGCGCACCGGTTCCATCAAGTTCTCGAACCTGACCACGAGTGATGATGCGTCGCGTGGGGCGTTCGTGTTGACGATGGGTGTGGATGAACGCGGGGTGGCGTTGTCGCCGGACACGTTGTTGTTGCCGGACCTGGTGACGAACCTGCCGCCGGCCTTGCGGATTGCGGCGGACCGGATGCTGGGCCAGGCGATCAGTGTGGCCACGGCGGGCCGGGTGCCGCCCGGGGTTTTGCCCGTGCCGAAATCAATGGTGACCCGAAGGGCGGTGGAATTGGCGGAGGCGGGCCAGCGGTTGTTGTACGGCGACACGATGGATCGGGTGTTGGCGGATCTGTTGTTGGACTGGCAGGGCGGACGGGAATTCCAGGTGGGTTGGGATCAACTGTTGAGGGAGACCGACGCAGGGCAGGAGTGGCGCGAAGCCTTGATGGCGGAGTTCGAATTGGTGGCGCCGGGCCGCGTGGGATCGTTGCTGGGCGACCTCGGGGAAGATCTGGCGGGGCGGGGTGAACGTTGGTTGATCGCGGGGATGGAAGGGGCGGCGGGCGCAATCGGTTTCAGTGTGGGCGACAGCGTGGTGGATTCCGCACGCAGCAATCTTCCCGGTGCGATTGGTTATGCCGGTGCGGGTGGATCCTGGCTGGTGATGCGGGAACCGGGGGTTGCAGGAACGATCCAATGGCGGGTGGAGGAGGCGGTGGCGGCGCATTTGAACGTGGTGCGGATCGGAGGGGGCGGGACGGGAACCCGATTCGATTGGACGACGTCGGCCACGGGCGGGTGTTTTGCGTGGGCATTGGATCCGGGTGATGCGGAGTTGGTGCTGGATCCGGAGTGTGATGGGACGACGGGAGCGGGGTTGGCGGGCAACGTGACGCCGATCGTCGAGTTGCCGCCGGAACTGATCTCGGTGCGACAGGACCTGACGGTACTGTTGGCCCGACCGGAACGTCCGTGTCCGATCCCGTCGATCCGCAACTACGCGAACCTATTGGCGGTGCTGTATTCGAAGCCGATGAAGGCGGATGCGGTGAACGTGGCGTCGGCCTATTCGCTGGATGGAGGCAATGGCGCGGCGTTTGTGCAGATCCAACCGGGAGGACGCGTGGCATTGATCACGTTGCGGGAACCGGTGGGTGGACTGGTGACGAGAACCCTCACGGTCGATCCGTCGGTGACCGACAACCGTGGAAATGAGCTGTCGGGACGGATCAGCACGGTGTTGGCGGATTACCGGGAAGGCGTCCGGGTGCGGGGTCGGGTGGTGCGGGGGGCGGGCGCGGGGGTGGCGGGAGTGCCGGTGACGCTGACGTACAACGACAAGTACGTGACGCCGTCGGATTGCGCCGGGTGGATCCGGCGGGTGTCGCAGGTGAAGACGGATGCCAACGGGGATTTCACGTTCGACTTCATCCTGAGCGGGATCAGTTATGTGCTTTCAACGACGGACACCAGCGGGCTGAGCGAGGAAGAGATCGAACTGATCCTGGAATCGACGGTGGCAGGTGAGTTCGACGGGAGGCGGTTTCTGAGTCTCTTGAGTGACGGGTCCTCGTTTGATCGGCCGAATGAGTTCCGCGGCGGGACGGTGGCGGCGGCGGAAGGGGTGGATCGGGCGGTGTTCAACGATGTCGTGGACCTGGATTCGGCGCGGACGGGGAGCGAGTTCCCGGTGGTGTTGACGTTCCGTGGACGGGCGACGGTGGTGGGCCGGGTGCTGGCTTCGGATGGAGTGACGCCGGTGAATGGGGCGGGTGTGAACCTGTTCCCGGATCCGGATTCGCGGGAGTTGGGGCGTGGCGTGTTCACGGATGCGGAGGGACGGTTTGCCTTCTTCGGTGTGCCGCTCGGGGTGTTTTCGCTGGATGTGCAGGATGCGGATCGACGACGTCGGATCGTGAGTGGGGCGTTGGATGTACCGGGTGAGATCCGGGATGTGCCGGTGGTGTTGAGTGTGGCGGTGGTGGAAGCAGGGACATTGCGGGGGCGGGTGTTGGAACCGGACAACGTCACGCCCCATGCCGGGGCGCGCCTGTTCGTGCGGGTGGGTGAGAATCCGATCCGGGCGGTGACCACGGGTGACGATGGAACGTGGGAGGTCACGGACCTTCCGGTGGGAACCTACAATCTGACGGCGATCTCGCGGGATCAGCGTCGGTTTGGTAAGCGCAATCTGGTGCCGGTGGCGGGTGGCGTGACCAATTTCGCCGACATCTCCCTTAACGGCACCGCGGTGGTCCGGGGTCGGGTGATCACGTCGGGTGGTGACCGTGGAGTGGCGAATGCGTTGGTGGCGGGCGGTGATGTCCTGGTGCGGACGGATGCCAATGGATTCTTCACGGTGACGGGTGTGCCGGTGGGACGACAGAGCCTGAACGCCGGGGTGGAACGGTCGGAGGAGGGGTTCCCGCCGAAGTCGGATCCCGCCTTCGACTTTCCGCGGTTTGGGTCTGCAACGCTGGAGGTGTTGCCGGGTGACGACAACTTCGTGGTCATCCAACTGGCGCCATCGGCGCGGATTACGGGTCGGGTCTTCAATCCGGATGGTTCGCCGAAGGGTGGTGCGATGATCTGTCAGCCGACCGATGAAGGGTTCCTTTTCATCTACGCGGATCGGAACGGGCGATTCACCTGGGAGAACCTGCCGGTGGGCAAACGGATCCAGTTCTCTGTTCCGAGCGAATCGCCGCCCATCAATGACACCAGCGTGCCGACTTCTGAGGAGGTACGTTCGGATCCCGCTGCGGCACTGGCGCGGGCCTTGGAAACGTTCATGGGAATCAATGACCCGTTCTTGAACGGGTTGGGCGCCGCTTTCCAGCCGAGCTCCCACGATGACCGGGCGGTGACGCTCAACTTCGACGGCGATTCCCGCGAGGTCATCTTCCGCATCCGGCCCAAAGGCCGGGTGACGGGCCGGGTATTGAACGGGCAGGGCGTGCCCATTGGTGCCGCGGTGCGCGTCTCGGGCGAGGGACTGTCGGCGAAGATGAATCCGACCATCGTGATCCGGGGCGATACCACGAGTGATCCCGAGACGGGTGAGTTCGCGTTTGAGGGTGTGGCGGTGGGGAACATCCAGTTGCAGGCGGCATCGCCGTTCTTTCCGACGGTGATCACGGCAGCGCGCAACACGACATCGACCGAACGCGATGCCTTGGGAGTCGTGCTTCAGTTTCCGCCGGCGCGCGAGGTCAACGGACGGTTGGCGGGGCGGGTGTTTGAACCCGATGGCCGGACCTTGGTGGGCGAGGGAATCCAGGTTGCGATCAGCTTTGGTGATCTCGTCATCCAGACCGAGGCGGATGGAACCTTCGATACCCGGTTCGGTCTTCCGGCCCCGGCGGGGTACACAGTGATCGCGTCGAACCGGGTCGATGGCCTGGTGGGACGCGCGTTTGTCTCGGTGAACCCGACGGGAACCAATGAGATCCGCAACACGGTGGATGTGCGTTTGCTGGGCCGGGGCACGGCGCGGGTGCGGGTGGTGAACTTCGACGGCACGCCGGCGGTGGGTGCGCGGGTGGAGATCCGGGGTGGAGATTTTCCGGCGGATTTCGCAGAGGGATTCTCCGGCGTGGACGGTCGGGTGGATTTCTCGAACCTGTTCGAGGGAGGTTATGCGGTGCGTGCGGATCTGTTGTCGGGCGCCACGCGAGTCTTTGGGCGGGAATCGGTGGGGGTGGTTCGGGACCAGTCGCGGGAGGTGTTGGTACGATTGCAGCCGACGGCGTCGTTGACCGGGCGTTACGTGCGACGGGATGGCGTGACGCCGGTGACGTTTGCGCAGGTGAACATCGGAGGTTTCGGTTTTGCCACGACGGATGCCGAGGGACGTTTTGATTTCGCCGGCATCCCGCTGGGGACGCATCGGTTGGTGAGCAATGATCCGGTGACGGGACGTGCGGCGCGGTTGGATGTGGCGTTCAATGTGCCGGGACAGGTCCGCGATGTGTTGTTGGTGGAAGGGGCGTTGGGCGAGCTGACGGGCGTGGTCATCAACAGTGCGCGGACGGGTGTGCTGGCGGATTCGGCGGTGGAATTGCAGATGGATGGGATCAGGGAAACGCGGGTGGTCACTACGGGACCGGACGGACGGTTCAGCTTTGCGAATGTGCCGGCCGGCGGATTCGAGATCACGGCGTCTGACCCCGTGTTGGGGTTGTCGGGCTCGGTGCGGAGTGTGCTGCCGGAGAACGTCAGCCGTCTGGATGTTGAAGTGCAGGTCGAACCACGCGCCAGCGTGGTGGTCCAGGTTTGGCGCGGCTCGACCAATGTGGTGGGCACGAACGTGACCGTGTCCATCGGCCTGGGCAGTGGATCGGTCTCGGCCGACACCGATGAACTGGGCCGGGCGACGTTCGCCAATCTGCGGTTGGGAACCTATACGGTCTCGGCGATCTCCCGCGTGCCCGAAGACAATCACAATGCCATCCGGTTGAGCGGGGCGATGGTGTTGGACGCCCCGGGTGCGGCCCCGGATTTCAGTGTGATCCTGCCGGGAGTGGGCGTGGTGACGGGTCGGGTGTTGGCGAGCGATGGCGTGACGCCGGTGCCCAATGCGGTGGTCACCTTCATCCTGCGCAACGCGGTGTTCTTCGGTTTGACCGAATCGATCCTGAGCGGTGCAGACGGTTCCTTCCGCTTCGGCAATGTGACCGTGGGCGGGTACACGGTGCAGGTGCAGCAGGCGAGCCTGGCGGCCCAGGCGGACGGGGAGATCCTGGCGGGGGATGAGGTGGACGAGGTGGAACTGGTGTTGTTCGCGAGTGGAACGGTGATCGGACGCCTGTTGAGGGAAGACGGTGTGACGCCCGTTTCAGAGGCGGACGTTTCCATGGCCTTCCGGCGCCTGGGCAGTTCCCAGGGCCGGGCCAGCACGGTGACGGCGGAGGATGGAACCTTCCGATTCACCGGCATCCCGCTGGGTGACGTCCGGTTCACGGCCAATGTGGATCGGTTTGGCGGGGTGTTGAACGTGAATGGAACCCTGGTTGCCGATGGCGAGGTTCTCGACCTGGGTGATCGACGCATCGATGAATCCGTGCCTGAGGTGTTGTCGGTGTCGCCGGTGTCGGGCGCGGAGGAGATCCCGGTCACGACCGATGTCGTCGTGACGTTCAACGAGGCGTTGGATCCCGAGTCGATCGGGCGCGGTGGAATCTTCCTGCGCAGTGCCACGGGCGCTGCGATCCCGGCGACGTTGCGCCTGGAGGATGCCGGGGATGGAGTGATGCGCCGGGTCCGATTGACTCCGGTGACCCGGCTCCAGAGCCGGGTTTCGTATCAGTTGGTGATCATCGAGAACGACCGGCCTGCGGTGTTGAACATCCCCGAGATGTCGGGTCCGACCGATCTTGAGGGGCGGTTCCTGGCGGTACCCTTCCTCTCGACCTTCACCACGGCGGACAATGATCCGCCTGTGCTGGTCTCGGTGTTCCCGGCGGACAATGAGGAAGAGATCGATCCGCGGTCGATCCTTCGACTTTCGTTCAACGAACCGATCCTGACCGAAGGAAATCTGGTTGTGGTAACGGGTCCCACGGGTCCGGTGCCCGGTGTGGCCAATGTGGGGTTGGGAGGATTGGTCCTGGCCTTCACCCCGACGTCGTTGTTGGAGCCCAATGCCACCTACACGTGGTCGGTGTCGAATGTCCGGGATCTCGCCGGCAACATCGCCGAGAACCAGCCGTTCACCGGCCGTTTCAATACCCTCGACACCGTGGGGCCGGTGATCGGGGAACTGCGCATTGCGGACGCGGTGGCGCCGGTGGCTGGTCGGACGGTTTTCCTCGAAGCCATCCTCGGACAGAACGAACCCGGTTCACGGGTCCGCTTCGAGGATGATTCAGGCGTGTTGGGCACGACATCGCTGGTTCCATTCCGGGTCAGCGTGAAGCTGCCCGACTCCGGGAATCGCACCTATCGGGCCGTTGCACTGGATCGGTTCGGCAATGAATCCGCCGCCGTCGCACTGGAGGTGGTCACGGTGGAAAACGAGCCGCCGGTGGTCACCCTCGTCCGGATCAATCCGCTCAGTGGACCCGCGGCGGGCGGGAGCACGGTGCGATTCAATGTCAGTGCGACGGACGATGTGCTGGTGACGAACCTGACGGTGGTGGCGAGCGGTTTCATCCAGTTCACCAACAGTTTTCCGAATGGGGCAGTCCGGCTCATCACTGCCGCCATTCCGGTCGAGGTGCCTGAGGGGTCGGAGATTGTCTTCACCGCAGTCGCCCGGGATTTCCGCGGATTGGACTCGGTGCCGGTCGTCCTGACGGTTCCCCTGATTGAACGTCCGCTGCCACAGCTCAGCCTGGTGACGAATGTCATCGAGTTGGCCGAGGCGTCAGTGACGAATGTCGTGGTGACAGCCACCCACGCCGATGGCGGCCTGGCGCGCCTGGAATTGTTGGGGACGAATTTCGTCACCCTGGCCTGGACCAACAACGGTTCGACCAACCTGAACCTTTCGCCCGCTGTTGCTGAAACAAATGCCGTGTTCCGCATCGCCACCAGCGTGGTCGGCACCAACGACCTCGTCATCCGCGCCACCGGCACCAACGCCCTCACCTCCGACATCGTCCTGCGCGTCATCGGCCTCGCCGACCTGGATCGGGATGGCATCGCGGATCGGGACGATCCCGACCTCGATGGCGACGGGTTGACGAATGAAGATGAATTGGCGCTGGGCACGGATCCGCGGAATCCGGATTCGGACGGCGACGGATTGGATGACGGGGCCGAGGTGGCGTTGGGAACCGATCCGTTGGAAGTGGACACGGATGGCGACGGGGTTCCGGACGGGAGTGATCCGCGTCCGTTGGTTCCTGGATTCCCGCCGGTGCTGGAACTGGCGGCGACGCTGGAGTTGGTGGAGCGGGTGGTGCGCGACGTCCCGCTGGCGGTGACGGATGGGGACACGAACCTGGTCGAGGTGCGGGTGGTCAGCGCGGGATTGTCGGCGTTGTGGACGGTGAACGGGAGCACGGTGGTGACGACGCCGCCCACGAATGGATTGGATTTGGTGCTGCGCTTCAATCCGGTGACGCCCGGGACGCTGACCGTCCTGGTGATCGCGCGGGATGCCGATGAGTTGCGCACCACCAATGCGGTTGAAGTGTTGGTGTTGGCGGATCTGGATCGCGACGGAATCCCGGATCGGGATGACCCGGATGAGGACGGGGATGGATTGGGCAATACGGAGGAGTTGGCGTTGGGAACGGATCCGCGGAATCCGGATGGCGATGGCGACGGGTTGAACGACGGGGCAGAGGTGGCGCTCGGGACGGATCCGTTGGATCCGGATACCGACGGGGACGGTTTGTTGGACGGAGTGGACAGCAATCCGCTGGTGCCGGCAGCGACGCCGACGCTGGAGTTGGCGGAGACGGTGGAGATGGTGGAACGCCTGGGCGGGTTGGTTTCGGTCACGGCCCGGGATGCGGATGGCAACCTTGTGGAGTTGCGGTTGGCGAGTCCGGTGCTGCCGGCAGTCTGGACCAACAACGCGACAGTTCTCTTGAGCTTTGCCGCCAGCAGCCTTCGGGAGGCGACTTTTGGCATCACCGGTTCGGTTGCGGGGACGAACGAGATCATCGTGACCGCCCGCGACAGTGATCAACGCACCGTCAGTCGATCCCTTTTCGTGACGGTATTGGCCGACCTGGATCGTGACGGGGTGCCAGATCGGGATGATCCTGACATCGATGGAGACGGGTTGGGCAATGATCAGGAAAGACTGCTCGATATCGATCCACGGAATCCGGACACCGATGGAGATGGATTGTTGGACGGCGAGGAAGTGGCGCTGGGCACCGACCCGCTCAACCCGGACACCGACGGCGATGGCATCCGTGATGGCATCGATCCCAATCCGCTCTCGTCGGACGCGGATCTCGACGGGGACGGTATTGCCGATGCCGACGATCCGGACATGGACAACGACGGGTTGCCGAATGAGCAGGAGTTGGGATTGGGAACGGACCCGCGGAAGTTCGACACGGATGGGGACGGTTGGCCGGACGGATTGGAAGTCGAGGCGGGGACGAATCCGTTGGATGAGACTTCGGTGCCGGTGTTCTTCCATGTGAGTTCACCCGCGGTCGGGTTTGTCCTGCCGACGGCCCCTGCGGTGGTTCCGGGACAGGTGACCCTCGGCGTGATCGTGAGTGAACCACCGGTGGGGTTGGTATTGCCGGTGGAGCCGGCGGTGAATCCGGAACAGTTGACACTGGGAGTGATCGTGAGTGAACCGCCCGTGGGATTGGTATTGCCGGTGGAGCCTGCGGTGAATCCGGAACAGGTGACGCTGGGAGTGATCGTGAGTGAACCGCCGGTGGGGTTGGTGTTGCCGGTGGAGCCTGCGGTGAATCCGGAGCAGGTGACGCTCGGAGTGATCGCGAGTGATCCGGCGGTGGGGTTGGTATTGCCCGCCAGCCCGAGTCTGGTGGCCGGGCTCCAGGGTCTGATCGTGGCCGAGCCGGAGGTGTTCCTGCGACTCGACGTGGACCCGGGTGGTGTCGGTCCCGGCGGGGGGTTGGGTGGAAGCGGTTCGTCCGGTGGGAACAACCCCGGCGCGGGCGAAGGGGGTGCCGGGACCTTCCGACTTCGCCTGGTTGAATTGACGGCTGCGGCCGGTGAAAGCCGCTCCGCCAGCGTCAGTGCCGCCGCATGGCAGGTGGTGCTCGAATGGGACGGATTGGCGGATGGCCGGTACGTGATCGAATCGAGCGCCGATCTGTCGACGTGGTCCGCTGAAGAAGCACAGGTGTTGATGGCCCAGGGCGGAAGGTTCCGTGCCCGGTGCGTTGCACCCCAACCCGACGCCCAGTTTTATCGTGTCCGCCAACTGCCTTGAACCGGGTCGAACCACCTGAAAGCAAAACTGATTTTCCGAAGCACCTCACCATTTCCCAATGATTCCATGAAAACTCCATACCCATACCTTCAGGGGTTGGCGCAGCGCGGCGGTCGGTTTGTCCTCCGCCTGACGGCCATCACGTGCGTCGCCGGCCTGGTCCACGCCCAGGGCTTCGATGTCGGCAGCAACGGTTCGCTCGGCGACGTGGTCATCGACACCAACACCACCCTCGACCTGCCACCCGACGGCAAGCTCCACGTCCACAGCCTGACGGTGAACGCGGGGGTGACCCTGCAGTTCAATCGCAATGTCCGGAACACCCCGGTCTACATCCTGTCGCAGAGCAACGTGGTGATCAGGGGAACGATCAATGTCAGTGGGGGCGCTCCGACCCCGCATTCCGGTGGCCGGGGAGGTCACGGCGGATTCGACGGAGGTAAGCCGGGGAACGGCCCCGAGTTGCCGCCCGGATCCGGTTATGGGCCGGGCGGTGGTCGCGCTGGAAACAACGACTGCAATACGGTGGCGAGTTGTGCCGGCGGATCCTATGCCACCCTTGGCCGGACAGCGACCAATGGGATCTACGGCGACAAATTCCTCCTGACCATGGTCGGGGGATCCGGTGGTGGTGGATCGTCAGAATCGACCGGCCAAGGTGGCGGCGGGGGTGGAGGCGCCATCCTGATCGCTGCCAATACTCAGATCAGCGTCACGGGCTCCATCCTCGCGCGGGGTGGATTCGGGGGCGGATGTGCCAATGCCGGCAGTGGCGGCGCCATCCGGTTGGTGGCGTTTCGGGTTTCCGGGAACGGGACGTTGAACGCCAGCGGCGGTGGGTCGCCGAACTTCGGCTTCAGTGGCGTAGCCGGTGGCGCCGGTCGTGTCCGGGTCGATACGATTGAACGTGACGGCCTGAACTTCAGCGCTCCCAACACTTCGTTCACTGCCGGCGGAAACCTGATCGCCCTCCCTCCCGTGTCGCCCACGCTGGCCACGATCGAGGCCGCCGGGAATCCGATACCCGAAGGAAGCGCTCCGCCGACCTTCATCCTGCCCTTCGGTTCCTCAGCGGAACGGACCATCAAGGTGCAGGCCCGGGATTTCGGTCGGAACGTGCCCATCCTGGTGACCCTCACCCCGGACTCCGGCCCGCCCATCACCGTCGAGGCCGAGATCGACAACACCACGGTAAACCCGGCGGTGGTGGAGGTGCCGGTGACCCTGCCCGTGAACACCTTGGTGACCGTTCATGCCTGGACGAGGTAGGTCTCGGGAACCCCGGCATTGGACCTGATCTTGGGGCTGGCATCCGGTGCGGCCCCGGATTCAGGATCGGGCGATGAAAAGCGCATTGCTGGTGTTTGCGGTGTTGTTGGCGATGGGACTGAGTTGGACCGTGGTGAGTGCGGCGACGCCGAAGAAGGCGAAGTTGCGGCATGT
>CAZDYB010000002.1:0-2728 GCA_964509045.1 uncultured Akkermansia sp. | reverse complement strand
GGTGGGATGGAAGCCAGGCAGGCGATCAGGCGCTCCAGCAGGGGGTGCTGGGACAATTTGAGGCGTTCCCGTGCGGCCTCGAGCGTGAAGAAACAGGCGCGATCAATCTCCGGCCAGGCGTCCCAGCGACCCGACCCCGGCGGCCACTCGATCTGGACGTGGTTGCTGCGGAGGGGTTGGGAGTCGTCGTAGTCACCGGCGAATGCCCAGGCATGGACGGTCTTGCCCCCTTTTTGGCGGATGGACCCCAGTTCGAGGTAGGGGCCCTGGGGTTTGATGCCGACTTCTTCCTCGAACTCCCGGATGGCGGCATCCAGCAGATCTTCGCCCGGCTCCAGTTCGCCTTTGGGGATGGTCCAGACATCGTAGTCCCGATTGGGGAACCAAGGTCCACCGGGATGGGCAATGAATACCTCCACCCGACCACCCCGCTTCCGATACATCAGGAGCCCGGCGCTGACGCGGGCTCTTCGATGTCGGTTCTGCGCGGTGTAGACGGCCATGGGAAGCTGGAGGGCAATGTTGAAGGAAAGGGTCGCCGAACTCTCCAAAAGACTTATCAGGAATTGCCGTGGACGCGCAACCGTCACGGTCATCACAATTCCGTCCAGCTCACCCCCTTCTCATTTTTCCGCACCGCTCGTACACTGTCCGTCCATGGCAGCAGCCGCTTTCGACTCAATTAAATCCGTCATCCGGGATCTCCGACGCGGGCGGATGGTGATCGTGGTGGACGATGCTGACCGGGAGAACGAGGGGGATCTGGTCATGGCCGCGGAGAAGGCCAGCCCCAAGGCGATCAATTTCATGGCACGGTTCGGTCGCGGGCTCATCTGTGTGCCCACCACCGGCGAACGACTCCAGCAACTCGGGATCGAGGAAATGGTCGCTCGCAACCAGGACTCCTTCAAAACCGACTTCCAGGTGACTGTCGACGCGGCTGAGGGAATCACCACCGGCATCAGCGCCGCTGACAGGGCCCGCACGATCCGGGTGTTGTGCGAACCCACCGCCACCCCGGCGGACCTGCGGAAACCCGGGCATATCTTCCCGCTGCGCGCCAAACCCGGCGGGGTCCTCCGCCGGGCTGGTCACACGGAAGCGGCCGTGGATTTCGCCCGACTCGCCGGATTCCGTCCGGTGGGTGTCATCTGCGAGATCATGAATGATGACGGGACCATGGCCCGGCTTCCGGAGTTGCGGCGATTCGCCCGGAAACACAGGCTCAAGCTTTGTTCCATCGAGGATCTCATCCAGTTCCGGCGTCTCCGTGAGAAGTTGGTGGAGCGGGTGGAATCGATCCAGATGCCCACGGATTACGGGGACTTCGAGCTACATCTCTACAGTTCCAAGGCGGACGGACAGCATCATCTGGCCTTGGTGAAGGGGAATGTCGCAGGGAAGAAGGGCGTGCTCGTCCGGGTGCATAGCGAGTGTCTCACCGGCGATGTCTTCGGTTCGCGGCGCTGCGACTGTGGGCCGCAGTTGCATGCCGCCATGAAACGGATCCATCAGGAAGGCGCTGGGGTGATCCTGTACATGCGGCAGGAGGGCAGGGGGATTGGGTTGGCCCCCAAGATCCAGGCCTACAAGCTCCAGGAGCAGGGTCTCGATACCGTGGAGGCAAATCTCCGTCTGGGTTTTGGGATGGACCTGAGGGATTACGGGATTGGTGCCCAGATGCTCGTGGATCTTGGCCTCAAATCGATCCGACTCCTGACCAACAACCCCAAGAAGGTCGTCGGACTCCAGGGCTACGGACTCGCCATCGTCGAGCAGTTGCCGATCCAGGTTCCATCCAACCCCCACAACGAAAAGTATCTGAAGACCAAACGCGAGCGGATGGGTCACGTCCTCTGATCCGCTGAAACCGTTCCGCTGAAACCGTTCGGGTCAACCCCCATGCTCCTCACCAAGCCTCAATCCGGGTCCATCGATGGATCCGGGATCCGGGTGGCCATCGTGGCCTCCGAGTACAACGCAACCTACGTGGATGGCATGCTGTCGGCTGCGTTGGATCTCCTGACGCAGGCCGGGGCCGCCACCGATACGTTCCGGGTCCCGGGCGCGTTCGAGATTCCGGTGATGACAGCCGTCCTCTTGCGCGACCCGGAACCTCGGCCTGATGCCGTCATCTGCCTGGGGTTGATCTGGCAGGGGGAAACGGATCATGCGCGGCAGGTGGCCGGGGCGGTGACCACGGCACTGATGGGATTGCAGGTTGAGTCGGGGGTTCCCTGCGTGCACGAAGTGTTGACGGTGACCAGTGAGGATCAGGCACGGGCGCGTTGTCTGGATCCGAAGACCAACCGGGGACGGGAGGCGGCATGGACGGCCCTTCGGATGGCCCTGCTGCTGCGGGGTCGGGCAGTGCGGAATTGAATGGGGATCGCAGGCGGGACGTCGTCGATCCAACGCTTGTGAAAACTTTCACGAAACGCTTGCCGGTCGTGTGACCCGTTATTAGCGTTCAATGAGTTTTCGCGCGCTCAACAAGGTAAAAGTCATGAAGTACACGTTTCTCCTCTCCTCCCTGTTCCTCGGATCGACGGCTGTTTTGGCTGGCGATGTCACTGGCAAGGTCACCGTCAAGGGCACGCCTGCCGCTGAGCGTCCGATCGCGCCCTTGATGGCGGATGTAAACTGCGGCAAGGCGGTCAAGGCCCCGGTGAGCACACGTCATTACGTGGTTGGAGCGGACTCCGGCCTGGGCAATGTGTTCGTGTAT
>CAZDYB010000001.1:5082-31268 GCA_964509045.1 uncultured Akkermansia sp. | reverse complement strand
AAGGGTTGGACGGGGGCATCCATGCGCCGCCGAACTCATCCACGCGATGCGATCCTCCCACTCCGCAACTTCCTCATCATCTGCGCCATCTACGCCATCTGCGGTTTCAACCCCTGTTTTTCGGTGGAGTGATTCCGTTGAGCCTGGGGTCGGTCGAAATCGCATCAACTTCGTGTTGCAGGTGCAACACGAAGTTGATGTGAAGGGGATCGCGAACCGCTGCCCACGAGTTCGAGCCTGGGCGCAGGCGGGGGCGTGGATGGGGATGTTCCCGTGGACGTCGAGGCCGTGACTACTTGCCCTGACCTCGGGCGGTGAGGCTGCGGGGGATGTAACCGACGGAGGTCTGGATGGCGTGGGTGCAGGAGCAACCGGCGCTGGTTTCGGGGGCGAGGAGGAATCCGCCGGCAGGGATCAGGCTGAGCCAGCAACCGGAACGGATGCCGAGGAACTGCTGACGTTTGTCGGATTCGAGATCCCACATGCCGTGGAAGTAATGGCGGAAGAAGATGGCACCCTTGGCGGCGGACATGACGCCGCATCCGCGACGTTCGGGGAGATCCTTACTGAGGAGTTCGCCGGTGACCATGTTGAAGGAGCGTTGGTCGGAATAGAAGGTGTCGCCGATGACGACGGGATGCTGGAGGTGACCGCTGTGATGTCCCTTGTCTTCCTTGTGGGATTCGGACCAGAGGAGGCGACCGCCGATGGCGTTGGCGATGTCATCGCCACCGGATTTCGGGGCCTTGGAGGACGGGGCATTGAAGGCGAAGGTGTGGAAGTGTTTGCGGCGGTCGGTGCCGGTGACGACGACGGAATTGTTGCCGTAGACGAGGTAGCTCATGAATTCGAGCGAACTGAAGTCGTGATCCTTTTCCCAGAGCTTGCGGCCGGTCTTGCGGTCGAGGGCGACCAGGAACTGTTCGGTCAGGACGGCGGGATCGAGTCGGGCGTTGGGGGCGTTGATGGCGGCGGGATTCCGGCTTTCGAGGAAGAACACCATGTCATCGCCCTGGGTGATGGTGGAGTTGAGGATGGCACCGCCGCGGTATTCCCAGAGGACCTTCCCGTTGGCGGGATCCTGGGCAAAGAGCAGGTCGCTGGTGACCCGGCTGACCTGGTCGGAGGCGAATTCCTCGTACCATTCGCCGTCATCGCCGAGATAGGCGGATTCGCGTTTCACGCGGCTGCCGACGATGAAATCGGATCCGGCGGCGATGTAGCCCCAGTCGCGTTCTTCCTGATTGTCCGAGGTGGGAACGGCGAGTCGGATGCGGCGGTTGCCGGTCTGGCCATCGATGCCGAGGCAGAAGCGGCCATGGACGATGAAGAGGAGGTCGCCGGCGGCGGACATGTTGGAGCAGTCACGGGTGACATTGGCGCGACGGATCTCTGGGGCGGAGAAGTTCCAGAGGATGGCGCCGTTGTAGGAATCGAGACCGAACAGGACGCGGTCGCCCTGGACGAAGAGGCGGCCATTGACGCTGAGAGGGGCGGGATTGCGGTTGCCGCGATCGGGCATGGGGCGCGGGCCGGGATCACCCCACCAGGCGACGTCGAGATCGCCTTTGACGAGTTCGTCCTGGCTGCAGGCGGAGTTGTCGGCGCCACCATATTGATGGGACCAATCGCCGGAACCGGCGAGACGAGGGCGATGGAAGGCGAGTTGTGCGGCGCCGGGTTTGCCGATGGTCAGGCTGGCGAGGGGGGAATCTGCGAGCCACCGCGACCAGGCGGCGGAGTCGGCGGGTTGGGCGGAATCGACGAGGAAAACCCCGCCGGAAGGACGGATGAGGCGATGCGCCTCGGTGGCGCTGATGAACGGCGGACGTCCATTCTCGACCAGGACCAGGTTGGCGAAGAGATCGCCATAGGGGAGTTCGGAAGTGGTGGCGTGATGAACGGCGGCGCGGATGCCCTGTACACCGGCGGCATCGAGATCGCGTCGGAGGGCGGGAATGCGGGAGGCATCGGGTTCGACGAGGATGAGGTCGAACTCGCTGTGCCGGACGAGTTCGATGGCGAGGGCGGCGGAGGGGGAACCGAGCAGGACTGCGTAGCCCTTGGAGACACCGGCGGCGTCGAGGATTTGGCGGGCGCGTGCGGCGGGACCGGCGGGAGCGGCGGGGCTGGGAGCGGGGCTGGGAGCGGGCCGGTAGTAGAAGGAGGTGTCGAACTGATAGCGTCGGGAGACGACCTGGCGCGGGCCCTCGGAGGGTGCGACGAGGCGGTAATGGTATTCGAGGTCGGGTTCGAGTTCGGTGAGGGTGATGGAGTGGGAGGTCCGGGATTGGCCATCGCCGAGGCGTTGGGTGCCGATGCCGGGACGTTCGAGGTCGAGGGCGGTGGGTTGGGGGACGGCGGATTCCCAGGTGACGACGGCTGAATGGCGATCCTGCCAATCGACGAAGGGACCGTATTCGGGCTTGAAGAAACGGGGTGCGGGAGTGGGTTCGGGGAAGAGGTCCTTGCGGGCCTGGTACCGGGCGAGGAGTTCGGCGGGGGCGAGGGCGCGGCGGAGCAGGCGGACTTCGTGGATGGCTCCGGTGAGACGGTAATGTTCGTCATCATCCTGATAGGCGCCGATGACGAACGGAGCGGAGGGCGGGTAGAGGATGGGGCCGGACTGATCGCGACTGGAGGCGGCGAGGGTGCCATTGACGAAGATGCGCATCTCGGCGCCGTCATAGGTGCCGGCGACGTGATACCAGCGATTGGTTTCGAAGGTGGGAGTGGCGGCGAGATAGGTGAGGCGTTTGGCGCCTTCGGAGGCGATGGCGAGGGAGAAGTGGTTGTCGACGAAGCCGAGGAGCCATCCGCGTTCGAAATCCCCGTTGTCCTGGAGGGCGCCGATGATGCCGCCCCATTTCGAGGTGCGGTCGACGCGCACCCAGGCTTCCGCGGTCATTTCGCGGGTGGGTTGCTGGGATTTGTCGAGGGTGGAGGAGATGACGATGCGTTCGTCGCGGCCGGGGAGTTCGATGCGGGCTGGGGGCGGATCGCGGAGGACGCTGGGGGTGGAGAAGAAGGAGACACCGGGGCCGGAGACGGCGCGCATGCCGGAGTTCTGGGTCCGTTCCGGTGCGAACTCCCAGTGACCGATCAGACCGGTTTCCTGGGCCTGAAGGGACAGGGTGAGGCCGAGGGCGAGTGTGAGAGGCGCGAAGGACGAAGGGGAGGGGAGGAGGTTCATCGGGAGATCTCCGTGGAAGCGGTGGTGGGGGTTGAGAGGGAGGCCTGGGTGGTGCCGGTGCGGAGGCAATGGATGGTTCCCTGGTCGGTGCTGATGAAGAGGGCGCCGTCGGATGCGGCGATGCCATAGGCGCGACCGCGGACGGGATGCCGCCAGGCGAGGGAGCCATCGGTGGCATTGAGGGCGGCGACTTCGTCGGTGCCACCGGCGACGAGGGTGGTGCCGGCGAGGACGAGACAATGTTGCCAGGAGGAAGGGGAGCGCCAGAGCTGGCATTGGTCCATGCCCTGGGTGGCGGCGTCGATGCGTTTGCCGAGGTCGGCGAGTTGGGTCTTGAGGGAGTCGCGTTCGGATTCCGTGCCGGCCTTGTTGCCGAGGGCCTTGAGTTTCTTGTTGAGGGCGGCCTGTTCGGTCCCGAGCTGTTTGCGTTCGCGGGCGAGGGCGAGGTAACGGGCGCGGTCGAGGGCGGTGAGTTCGGTGTCGGAATGGAGGAAGGACCGTTCCGGGGTGACGATCATGTGGTTGCCCTGGAAGCTGGCGAGCTGGTCGGAGCGTCCTTCCTCGACGGCCCCGAGTTGACCGGTCTTGCCGGGGCCGAAGACGAGCATGTCATCGGTGAGGAGGGCGTAGGTGCCACCGGCGCCCTCGACGACGCGGATGCGTTTGCCGGACCCGATGTCGCACACGGCGGGGTTGTCGCGACCGGCGGGGATATAGAGGCGGGAACGGGAGGCGAGGAGATAGCCCTGGGCGGGGAGATCGTTCTGGATCTGGCGCCATTTCTCGGAGCCATTGCTGGCATCGAGGGCGACGAGGTGGACGCCTTCCACGGGGAACATGCCGGCGGTGGTGTAGAGGGTGTTGTCCTGGACGACGATGGAGGTGCGGACGGGCCAGGCGGAGATCATGCGGCCATTGCCGGGGATGCGGCGATCCTTTGGGGTGGCGCGGACCTTCCAGGCGAGCTTGCCTGAATCCGCGTCCACGGAATAGATGCAGCCGTCATCGGAACCGAAGAAGGCGCGACCGTCCTGGACGGTGGGGGCGAGACGGACGGGGCCCTCGGTGTGGAAGGTCCAGAGCAGCTTGCCGGAGCGGGCGTCGAGACAGCGGACCTGGTCATCGGAGGAAGAACCGAAGAACACCCTGCCGCCGGCGACGGCGACATGGAAGGCGCGGTCGAAGGTCTGGCGCGGCTTCATGTTGAAGACCTTGTTCCAGCCGTCCCACTTGGCTTCGCCCTGCCAGGCGGGTTGGGGTGGATGGATGGATTGCCAGGACCAGGCCTCGGTGAGGCGGGGCGGAAGGGGATCGGGCGAGACACCGCTGCGGGAATAATCGCCGCGATAAGTGGGCCAATCGGATGCCTGGACGCAGGCGAGCGAGCCGAGGAGGAAGAGGAGGGGGTGGAACGGTTTCACGAGGCGATCAGGGGTTTCGGGGTGGAGGAAAGGGAGGAGACGATGCGGCCGGCCTCGAGTCGGAGGATGCGGGTGGCGAAGGGATGGGCTTCGTGCCCGTGGGTGACCACGACGACGGTGCCGCCGGCGTGGCGGAAGGCGTTGAGTTGGTTGAAGACAATGGCGCTGTTGGCGGGATCGAGGCTGCCGGTGGGTTCGTCGGCGAGGATGATCGGGGGTTGTTTGGCGAGGGCGCGGGCGAGGGCGACGCGCTGGCGTTCGCCGGCGCTGAGGGTGGTGGGGAAGGCGTCCTGACGATCGGTCAGGCCGAGATCCCGGATCCAGTCTTCGACGCGGGCGACAGCCTCTGGGGACGTGGTGGGAAGACCGGCGAGGATGTTGTGGCGGACGTCGAGGTAGGGGATGAGGTGGAAGAGTTGGAAGACGAACCCGATGGAGCGGGCGCGGAACCGGGAACGGTCGGCGGTGGACAGGGAGTAGGGATTGATTCCATCGACGGTGATGGTGCCGGAATCGGGTCGGAGCATGCCGGCGAGGGAGAGGAGCAGGGTGGATTTGCCGCAGCCACTGGGGCCCTGGACGACGACGAATTCGCCGCGGTCGATGTCGAGGGAGACATCGATGAGACCTGCGACCATGCCGGGTCGGGTGGCGAACTGGCGGGTGAGATGGGAGCAGGAGATCACGGTCAATCTGCGCGGAGGGTTTCGGCGGGGTCCTGGGTGACGGCGATCATGGCCGGAAGGAACGAGGCGAGGGCGGCGAAGCCGGGGGCGAGGAGGAGGGCCCAGGGCAGGAGGAGATGTTCGGGTCGGATGCCGGCGGCGGTGACGGGGAACAGGCGTGGACCGAAGCTGAGGGCGATGCCGGTGCCGGCGAGGTAACCGAGGAGGGCGGCGACGAGGCCGAGGAGGATGGCTTTGCCGAGGAAAAGGAAGGCGATGCGGGAGGAGCTGATGCCGAGGGCGCGCCAGAGGCCGAGTTCCTGTCGGCGATGCCGGACGTTGAGGATGGCGAGGGTGCAGGTCCAGGCGGCGGCGACGAGCAGGGTGAGGGGAACGGCGAAGGCGGCGACGCGTTCGGCGGCCTGACGTTGCCGGGCGCGGGCATCGGCCATGGTGCGCATCTGGAGGACGCGGGCTTCGGGCAGGAGCTTTTCGAGTGCCTGCCGCAGTTGGGTGAGCGGATCCTGATCGGCGGTGAGGCAGAGGCAATCGATGGCCTTGATCTCACTGATGCGGTCGGGAAGCCCGAGGATGGCCTGGGCATCGCCGAGGGAAGTGAAGAGTCGGATGTCGTCATCGGTGCCGGCCTCGACCAGGACCCGTTCCACGGCGAGGGCGCGTCCCTGGACATTCAGGGCGAGGCCGGGTTTGGCCTGGAGACGTTGGGCGAGCACATGACCGACGTAGGCCTTGCCATCGGGGATGTTGAAGCCCATGGGCTGTTTGCCTTCGCCGGGGCCGACGACGGCGCGACCGAGTCCGGTGAGGAGGGCTTCACGGCCTTCGAGTTGGATGCGGCGTTCGAGGGAAGGCGTGAGGTGATTGAAGCTCAGGAAAGTACCGGCACCGGCGGCGAGGCGTTGGACGGAGTCGGCTGGCAGGGTTCCGGAGGAGTAACCCGTGAGGAAGAACTGCTCGGGATCGGTGTCGCGCGGAATGATGCGGAGATTGAATCCGAGATCGCGGACCACGCGCCGGGTCTCGCGTTCGGCGGCGGTGGTGAGCAGACGGACGACGACGAGCAGGGCGACTGCGGCGGTCAGGGCGAACAGGGCGAGCCCGGCATTGAACCGGTGATGCCGGAGTTCGCGGAGGATGAGGGAGACCGGGGAGATCATCGGGAGGAAGACCGGAAGAAGAGCCAGGTGCCGGCGGCGAGGGCGGCGGTGATGGCACCGGCGAGGGCGATCCAGGCGCGTCGGGCGCCAGAGGATTCCGCCGCAGCGGATCCAGCCGGGAGAACTCCGATGGAAGCCGGCGGGCCAGGAGTTGTGACGACCTCGGAAGTGTCGGTGGGATCGGTTGGAGGGGTGGAATCGGAGGAGTCGACGAGGGGTTCCTCGATGGATTCCTCGGAATAGCCGAGTGCCTGGGAGGTGGCGGGGGTGCGTTTGCGTTGGTTGGCCTGGGGACCCCGTTCGATGATCCGGCTGACTTCGGCGCGGACGACGGGGTTTTCGGGGTCGAAACCGAGGGTGCGTGCGGCGGTTTGCTGGAGGGTTCGATCCCATCGGCCGGGGAGGAGGGGGCCGCTGAGCCAGGCGCGGTCGAGTTCGCATTCGCAATCCTGGCCGATGAGGACGAGGCGTTCGCGGAGGGCGGTCTGGGTGATGAGCGGGCCTTCGAGAGTGGAACCGAGACGACGACCGCGACCGAAGACCAGGGCCATGCGGGGTGAATCGGTGGGGGCGGGGTCGAAGCCGAGACCCCAGAGCAGGACGGATTCGGCGGCCTGTTCAGCGGTCGAAAGGCTGAGGAGGACGGGTGGGACATCCATGGGCTTGGCCATGGTGGGCAGGAGTCGGGTGATGGCCTCGATGGCGGCCTGGGCGGCGTCGCGTGCGTCTTGGTTCGCGGTGGAATCGGACCCTTCGATCAACAGGACAACGGCGTAGGCGCGAAGGGTTTCGCGGAAGAGTCGGTCGCGGGCAGGGGAGGAGGCGACGGATTCGAGGAGGCGAAGGGCGTCGGCTGGGGCGGAGGGATCGAGTTGGGCGATGTTGAGGGAGCGCCGGTCGGAATCGACGAGGCGCAGGCCGGGGCCCATGCCGGGAGCTGGGGTGGGGCCATTGGGATCGAAGGAGATGTTGGAATCGAGGAGCAGTGCGGCGGCGGCTTGCTGGAAGGTCTGGCGGAGGGCGTTGGGGAAGGCGGGATCAGCGACCAGTTCGAGTCGGTAGGCGGAGGTGCCGAGGTCGATGAAGCCGGTGTCGCGCACCGAATAACGGCAGGCAACGGCGAAGGAATGCGGACTGATCGCGAGGATGAGTCCCAGCAGGAGGATGAAGAGGCGCCCCGACATTTCGACCTGGGAGACTACAAGGCGCCGCAGTCCGGACAATCCACAATCCGGTGGAGTCGCAGCATTTTCACACGATAGGAACGCAGATCCCAGGTCAGGAGGCGGGATTCGAGGGTGGGAGTGATCCCGGTGATGAGTTTGATGGTTTCGAGGGCGGCGAGGGAGCCGGCGACACCGGGAACGGCGCCGAGGACGGGGAAGCGACGGGTCCAGGTGGTGCTGGGTTGGGGGTAGAGACAGCGGAGACAGCCGGAACGACCGGGGATGAAGGAAGTCAGGTGGAGATCGAAGTCATGGACGGCGGCCTCGACCATGGGTTTGCGGAGGGCCATGGCGTGGTGATTGAGGAGATACCGTTCGGAGAAGAGCGGGGCGCAATCGACGACGACATCGGCCTGGGCGACGAGGCGGGCGGCGTTGTCGGGTTGGATGTTGTGGGGTTCGGCGATGATGTCGAGGCGTGGGTTGAGGGCCTTGAGGCGGGCGACGGCGCTGTCGATGCGGGGTTTCCCGATGTGATCATGGGTCATCAGGAGTTGGCGATTGAGGTCGGAGGGCCGGAGCAGGCCGCCATGGGCGAGGATGAGGCGGCCGACACCGGCGGCGGCGAGTTCGAAGGCGACCATCCCCCCGAGGCCACCGACGCGGGAGACGAGGACGGAAGCGCCCTTCAGGCGGCGTTGTGCGGATTCGCTGAAGCCGGAGACATCGGACTGCCATTCGTAGGTGGCGACCTCCTCGGGCGAGAGTTCGGGCAGGTCGGATTCAGGCACGGATGGGACGGGATTCGATGTGGCCATCGGTGAGGATCAGGAGGCGGTCGGCGAGACGTTCGGCCTCGGACCGGTTGTGGGTGATGTGCAGGAGGGTGATGCCGGTACGGGCGCGGATATCGGCGAGGACCTGGCAGACATCGGACCGGGTTTCGTCGTCGAGAGCGGACAAGGGTTCGTCGAGGCAGAGGACGGAGGGTTGGAAGGAGAGGGCGCGACCGAGGGCGACGCGTTGGGATTCGCCGCCGCTGAGGCCGTGGGGACGGCGGTCGAGGATGGGATCGAGTTGGAGCCAGAGGCTGAGTTCGGCGACGCGCTGTTGGATGCGGTCGATGGGCCAACGTCGGAGTTCGAGGGCGAAGGACAGGTGTTGGCGGACGGTGAGGTGTTCGAAGAGGGCGCCGTCCTGGGGGACGAAACCGAGGCCGCGTTGGCCTGGGGCGGCGCGGGTGACATCGGAGTCATCGACGATGATGCGACCGGCGGAGACGGGACGGAGGCCGCAGATGGCTTCGAGGAGGGTGGTCTTGCCGGAGCCGGTGCGGCCCATGAGGGCGGTGTGGCTGCCGGAGGGGACTTCGAAGGAGACGTTGGCGAGGGAGAAGGTGCCGGCGTGAACGGTGACCTGGTCGAGGGCGATCATGTCAGCGTGGGGCGTGGGAGTGGGTGTGTGGGAGGCCGAGGGTTCGGATGAGGACGAGGACGGCGACGGCGGCGACGATCATGAGGAGGGAGACGGCGACGGCGGCCTCGATGTTGCCGATGGAGAGTTCGAGGAAGACGGTGGTGGGGAGGACCTCGGTCTTCATGCGGGTGGCGCCGGAGAAGATGAGGATGGGGCCGAATTCACCGAGGGCGCGGGCCCAGGCGAGGGTGGCGGCGGTGAGGATCCCGCGTCGTGCGGAGGGGAGGACGACGCGCCAGAAGGCCTGGGAACGGTTGCAGCCGAGGGTGAGGGCGACCTGTTCGTGTCGGGGACTGAGTTGCTCGAAGGTGGCGCGCATGGTTCGGACGGCGAAGGCGCAGGCGACCATGAACTGGGCGAGGATGATGGACGGAATGGCGTAGGTGACGGGGAAGATCCGTTCGAGGGCGCGGAGTGGTGGGGCCTGGAACAGGATGAGGAGGCTGAGTCCGATGACGAGTGGAGGGAGGACGATGGGGATGTCGAGGATGGCATCGAGGAGGGCGCGGCCTGGGAATCTGAAGCGGGCGAGGAGATAACCGACGGGGACAGCGACCCACAGGGAGAGGAGGGTGGTGAGGGTACAGCTCAGGAGGCTCAGGCGGATGGCGTATTGGATCTCGGGGCTCTTGAGGGCGCGCCAGAGGTGGCCTGGGGTGGTGTAGAAGAGGTCGGCGGCGACGGTGGCGACGAGGAGCAGGACGTAGGTTCCGGCGAGGATCCCGAGGCACGCGTAGAAGACGCGATCGGAACCGGCCCGGGGAAGCGGGGGTTGGGCAGGGGGCCGGGAAGTGGACGGGGACGGATCACCGGGCATCGGGAACCTTCCATCGGAAACCGGCCTGGAGGAAGCGGTCGCGGGACGCCTGGGCGCGGAGTTTCTCGTAGAGACGCGACATCAGTTGGGCGTGATCGGATCCGAGGCCGACGGCATAGGGTTGGACGGCGACGGTACCGGGGCCGGAGACGGAGATGACGTCGAGATGATCGAGGACCTGGGAGGCATTGACGGCATAGACGACGGCGACGTCGAGGGCACCGGAGCGGAGTTGGTTGACGAGGAGATCGCCGGTGGGGGATTGGACGGAGGTGTTGCGGGAGACGGAGTCGTGGAGGTCGACATTGCGGAGGAGACGGGCGGTGAGGGCGCCGAGAGCGCTCTGTTGTTCGTGACAGAGGCCCACCTTGAGGCCGGGTCGGGCGAGATCGGCGAGGCTGGAGATCCTGGAGGGGTTGCCTTTCTGGACGAGGAGGACGAGGTCGGTTTCGGCGAGGGCGACGGCGGGTTGGAATCCGGACTGGACGGTTTCCATGAAGGAGACATCGCAGGCGAAGTAGGCATCGGGCCTTTGGCCGGCGCGGATCTGGGCGGTGAGGATGCCGCATCCGTTGTAGACGCGGGTGACGCGGACGCCCTCGCGGAGTTCGAATTCGCGGAGGGACTCCTCGATGGCGACGCGGTTGACGGTCCCGCTGTAGAGGAGGACGGAGGGGTTGGGTTGCCAGACGTCCCCGGTGACCGGGGTGAAACCGGCGGTGGCGAAGTGAGGCAGGCCGCGGTCGCGGGCGGCGAGGTAGCGGGCGAAGCGAAGGGCGGCGGTGGGTTGATCGCAGGAGCGGAGGACGCAGACCGAGACGTGGGAGGGATGGGGAGCGAGTTCGGAGGCGGAGACGGCTTCGAGTCCCGGGTATTGGCGCACGGTGGCATCCCAGAGGATGCCGGCGTCGACGGAGCCGAGTTTGATGTCATTGGCGACGTCGGTGACGGTGGGTTTGAAGACGAGGGCGCGGGTGGAAAGGGCGTCCCAGGTGCCGGCCTGGGAAAGGGCGGAGCGGGTGAGGGAACCGCAGGCGGTGGCGTCGGGATTGGGGAGGGCGACCCGGAGACCGGGTTGGAGAAGGCTGGAGATCCCGGAGACCTGCCGGGGATTGCCCTTGGGGACGCCGATGACGGCGGTCATGCGGGCGAGCGGGAGGACTTCGTCGATGAGGTTGTTGGAGCGGGCGAGGGAGACGAAGGAGGAATCGGCGGCGATGAAGAGGTCACCGCGTTGGGCGACGCGGAGGTTGTTGAGGAGGGTGCCTGAGCCGCCGAACTGGAGTTGGATGGAGGTGCCGAACTCGCGTTCGTATTCGCGGGCGACGGCTTCGACGGGTGCGCGGATGCCGGCGGCGCAGAAGACGACGAGGGGGTGGGAGGCTGGGGTGCCGGCCGGGAGGGAGGGGTTGGACTGGTTCCAGACCATCAGGGCGATGAGGAGCCCGATGGCTCCGAGGGAACCGAGGATGACGCCGCGTGCGGAAAACATGAGCCGGGGACGGGCTGCGGTGGAGACCGTGCAACCCGTTCGGCGAGACTGTCACGGGGGATTCAGCGTGGCCAGCGCACGTGTTCGAAATCCGGTGTCGGCCGGGTGAAGATTCCTTCGGGGACGGCATTGGAATCCACGGAGTGGATTTCGATCCGATAGGTCACGCCGGCGGGCAGGAAGAAGGTCTGGGGGAAGGAAACGGGTTGATCCGAGGCGGAGGAGAGGGAACCGGGTGCGGTGCCACCGAAACCGGCGACGACTGGAGCCTGTTTGGGAGTCGGGTTGCCTTGGGCGAGGGGATCTGGGCGGCGTACGAAGGCGGTGACGGCGAGGACGGCGAGGCCGGTGGCGATGAGGGCGTTGGCGCCGGCGAAGGCCGGTCGGGAACGGAGGGAATCCAGGAAGCGGGTGAAGGGGGAGGCGGAGCGGCGGGCCTCGGTCTCGGCCTCGATCTGGCGTCGTACCTGGCGTTGGAAATCCCGGAAGAAGCCGGGGGGAGGTGTCTCGTGGCGTTTGAGGGCGAGGAGGCGGCCGACGGCCTCAAGTTGGGCTTCGGGGGGGGGCGGGATGGATGCCGGGGATTGTTCCGGATTTCTTTCTGGGGTGCTTTCCATGGCTCAACGCAAATAGTCCGAAAGCAACGCCTGCAACTGCTGGCGTGCGTAGAACAGACGGGAGCGGACGGTACCGGGGTTGCATTCGAGGATCTGGGCGATCTCGTCGTGGGGCATGCCCTGGATGTCGTGCAGCGTCACGACCGTTCTGTGTTCCTCCGACAGGCGCATCATGGCCTCGTTCAAATGCTGACCGAGTTCGCGCAGGTTGACATCGCGACGGGGAGTCTTGTCCGAGATGAGTTGGACCAGGCCGGGGTCATTCTCGGCATTGAAATCGAGATCGTTGAGGGACAGATGCTGGGTGCGTTGCCGTCGGGATTTGAGGTGGTTGAGGGTGTGATTGACGGCGATGCGATAGACCCAGGTGTAGAAGCTGGAGTCGCCCTTGAAGTTGCGGAGGGCTTTCCAGGCCTTGAGGAACGCCTCCTGGGCGAGGTCGGTTGCGTCCTCGTGATTGGAGGTCATGTGGTAGACCAGTGCGTAGATCCGCTCCTGATAACGGACGATCAGGTCGTCGAAGGCGTCGAGATCACCGGACTGGGCGCGCCTCACCAGTTGTCGGTCCCCGGAATCCTCGACGGTTGGGGAAGGAACCCCCGCCAGGGCAGCGGGGGCATGGGAAGGGATGTTCGCGGGGATATCCATGAGCGGTGCGACTCCGGTCATGGGCGGTCAGACACCAAGTGCCGCGGTTTGTTGCGTGAGAAATCCGGGCAATGCATCCAGAGCCCGGGTCTCGGGGGTATCCGGCAGGATCGTGAGGGTTTCGCGGGCTTCGACCAGGAGTGAATCGATGGTGCGCCGGGATTCGCCGAGGGCATCGACGTGGTCGAGGAGGGAGCGGACGCCCACGAAGCAGGAGGGGTCCCAGGCTTCCAGCCACTGGATCATCTGCTGTTGATCGGCGGACGAAGCCCGTTCGAAGAAGACGAGGAGGGGGAGGGTGACCTTTCCCTTGGCGAGATCGGTGCCGAGGGATTTCCCGGCGTCATCCTCGGCGCCGTAAAGATCGAGGATGTCGTCGTAGATCTGATAAGCGGTCCCGAGGAGGATGCCGTAGCGACGGAGGGCCTGTTGTTGGGCGGGGTTGGCGCCGGAGAGGCGTCCGCCGAGGTCACAGGCGAGGGCGAAGAGTTCGGCGGTCTTCATCTCGAGCACCTTGAAGTAGTCGGTGCGATCGAGGTTCCAGCGGCGCCTGCGATGGGACTGGAGGATTTCGCCGGCACAGACCACGTGGGTGGAGAGGGCGACGGCGCGGCAGACCTCGACGGTGGCGAATCCGGCGGCCAGTTTGAGGGCGTGGGCGAACAGGCAATCACCGACGAGGACGGCGATGTCATTGCCCCATCGGGTGGCGAGGGTGGACCGACCACGGCGCAGGGAGGCGCCATCCATGATGTCGTCATGGACGAGGGTGGCCAGGTGGATCATCTCGATGATGGCGGCGAGGGAGACGTGGTCATCGGTCAACCGTCCGCAGGAACCGCCGGCGAGGGCGACGAGTGCGGGTCGGAGTTGTTTGCCCTGATTGTCGAGGGCGTAACGGGCGTACTCGGCGATTTCGGGTTCGAAATCGCGCACCTGGTCCACCAGGCGGACTGA
Organism: uncultured Akkermansia sp.; assembly: GCA_964509045.1. Taxonomy (GTDB): domain Bacteria; phylum Verrucomicrobiota; class Verrucomicrobiia; order Limisphaerales; family UBA9464; genus UBA6176. Next base: position 17,638 of record CAZDYB010000001.1, on the reverse strand, counting down.
GACGTCGCCCAGGAAGGATTTGACCGGCGACACCACCTCTTCCCAGGCGGCGCGGACGCGGCCATTGGGATCGGTGAGGATGCCAGAGGTAAGGAATTGGGGCGCGGGAACCGCCATCGTGGGCGCACCCTATGGTGGGTCGGGTGGGGGGTCAACCCGGCTGGCGTCTGGGACTTGGCGGATTGGATGGGGATGGGCAGGGTGTGGGTGTGTCGGGGAAATCAGGCAGGTCAGTGGGGGAAGGTCCGGTGTTTGCCACCACGCGATGGAGCGTGGTGTTGCGGGCCGGAGACCCGGGGACGACGGATTCGGCGCGGGCGTTGGAGGCATTGTGCACGACCTATTGGATGCCCTTGTACGCCTATGTGCGTCGGCAGGGATTTGGTCCGGCGGATGCGGAGGATCTGACGCAGGCATTTTTCGAGCGGGTGTTGGAGCGCAACGACGTGGGGAAGGCGGACCGGATGAAGGGCAGGTTCAGGTCCTTCCTGTTGACGGCGCTGCGTCATTTCATTGCGGACGAGATGGATCGGGTGCAGGCGTGGAAGCGTGGGGGGCGGGTGCAATGGGTGCACCTGGACACGAGGGAAGCGGAGCACTGGCTGGACCGGGTACCGGACCAGGCGGGCGGTGCGGATCTGTGGATGGATCGGGCGTGGGCGCGGGTGCTGATGCGGCGGGTGGGGGAACGGTTGGAGGGCGAGGCCCGGGATGCGGGGCGTGGAGAGTTGTTCGAGGCATTGGGGGTGACGGGAGGGGGTGGAGCCCGGGAATCGCTGGAGGAGATCGGGCGCCGGTTCCGGATGAGCGAGGGGGCGGTCAAGCTGGCATCCTACCGGCTGCGGCAGCGTTATCGTGAACTGATCCGGGAAGAGGTGGCGGAGACGGTGGCCGACGCCTCGGAGTTGGAGGATGAATTGCGGCATCTGTATGCCGTGTTGTCTTCTGAGGGGGCGGGGGACGTGGTGCAACCGGGCTGAACCTGGATCATGAGCGCTCCAGTTGATCCGGGTGGACGGGCGAACTGCCCGGATTGCGGACAACCGCTGGGGAAAGGTGTGCGACCCGAGTTTTGTCCCATCTGCCTGCTGGGTGAGGCGGCGGAGACGGAGGATTTCGAACCGTACCTGCCGGACGAGGTGCGGGTGATCGGGGATTACGAACTGTTGGAGGAAGTGGCGCGTGGAGGGATGGGGGTGGTGTTCCGGGCGCGACAGCAGAGCCTGGGCCGGATTGTGGCGGTGAAGCTGATGTTGGGGGGGGATTTTGCCTCGGAGGAAGCCCGGACCCGGTTTCGCGGTGAAGCTGCCGCCGCCGCCCGGATCCAGCATCCCAACATCGTGGCCATCCATGAGATCGGAGAGCACGAGGGGCAACCCTACTTCTCGATGGATTTCATCGAGGGCCAGACCCTGGCGGAACGGGTGATGACCGGGCCATTGCCGGCATTGGAAGCGGCGCGGTATCTCGCCCGGGTGGCGGCGGCGGTTGACCATGCGCATCGGCAAGGCGTGCTGCACCGGGACCTGAAGCCATCCAATGTGATGGTCGATCAGTTGGATGAACCGCGGGTCACGGATTTCGGGTTGGCCAAGCAATTGCATGGGACATCGGCGGTGACGATGACGGGGGCGATGGTGGGATCGCCGTCGTATGCAGCGCCGGAGCAGGTGCGGGGCGAAGGTTCGGCGGTCGGGGTGGGGGCGGACATCTACGCGCTGGGGGCGTTGCTTTACCATCTGTTGACGGGTCGCCCCCCGTTCCAGGGTGGGACGGTGCAGGCGGTGTTGCACCAGGTCCTGGAGACCGATCCGATCCCGCCGCGCGTATTGAATCCGTCGGTGCCGGCTGACCTGGAAACGGTCTGTCTGAAGTGTCTCGAGAAGGAATCGGTGCGGCGGTATGCGACGGCTCGTGAGGTGGTGGAGGAACTGGGTCGGTTTCTTGGGGGTGAACCGGTGCATGCCCGACCTCTGGGATGGGCGGGACGCCTCAGTCGCTGGGCGCGTCGGCGTCCGGCGGTGGCCGGACTGGCGGTGGCGCTGATGCTGGCCCTGCTGGGGTTGGGCGGGGTGGGGACGGCGGCGGCGGTACGGATTGTCCAGGCCGAGCATGTGGCGAACCGCAACCTCCGGGATTCGTTGCTGGTCCAGGCGCGTTCACTGCGGTTGGCGGGTGGGCCGGGTCAACAGACGGCGAGCCTTGCGGCCATTGAACAGGCGCTGGCCCGTGAACCGGACGGTTCGGTCCGGGAACGTGCCGCCCGCGAAGTGATCGCTGCCCTGGCGCAATCGGACCTCGAGTTCGTCCCCGGGGCGGATTTGCCCTGGGATCCGCATCGACTGATGTCGATCGGCGGCGGTGACCGGTGGCGAAGCCTGGGGACGGATGGAATCGTGGGCGACTTCGGCGGCGCCGACATGATTGCCGGGCGCAACTGGCAATTGCCGGAATCCATGTCGCGGGCGCGACTGGGGATGGCGTCGTCGGATGGAGCCGTGCAGGTGCTGGAGAATGGAGACCAGTTGTGGGTGTTGGAACTGGGGGAAGGAGAACTCCGGAGTCTGGCGACGCTGAAACCGAAGCCGCGGCATCATGCGTTGTCACCCGACGGACGCTGGTTGGTGACGGCGGATGAAGGATCGGCGCTGGTGTGGGAAGATCTCCGGGGCGGCGCGCGGCATCGGATCGAGACCGGGTTGGCGGGTTGGCGACACCTGGGATTCACCCCGGACGGCAAACGGTTGGCGGTGGCGCCGTTGCTGACCAATTCGGTGGACCTGTACCTGACGGAGTCGCGGGGTCTGGAAGCGCGGCTGATCCAGCCGGGACCGGCCTCGATGCTGGCGTGGTCGCCAGACAGCCAACGGTTTGTGGTGGCGACCCAGGATGGTCGGTTGTTCTACCACGACCTGGTGGCCCGGGGCCGGATCCTGTCGTTCACCTTCGCCCCGGCGCAACCGTGGGGAATGGTCATGGATCCGACGGGGCGGTTGCTGGCGGCGGCGTGGGATGATCGGACGGTGCGGTTGTGGGACCTGCATGCGGGACGATTGCTGGTGGAGGCGCCGGGGGACGCGGCCCGGATGGGATTCCATTCCAACACGGCGGCATTTGGTCCGGTGCAGCAGCGGGGTCGGGTGGGATGGTATCGGATGATTCCTGCGAAAGGATTCGAGGAGATCCTGGCGGGGTACCTGGGCAGTTCAGAGTTGGACGTGCGTTTCAGTGCGGATTCCAGGTGGATGGCGGGACGGTATCAATTGGGGGTGCGGGTGTTTGAGATCGGCGCACCCGATGGCGGATGGATTTTGGGAACGGAATTTCCCAAGGCGATGTCCTTCAGCCGGAGTGGAACCTATCTGGCGGTGGTGGATCGGGCCGGGGTGGGAACCTGGAAGCTTGAATCGGGACGCGGACCTGCCGGGGGGCGAGGGGCAACGAGGTCGGTACCGGGATTGGTGGCGGTGGCCCAGGGTAACCGGGATGGAGGCCTGTGGGTGGGCGGCGCGGATGGGTCCATCGAAGAGATTGACCCGATGACCGGGATGCCGATGCGGCAATTGGGAATCCATCCGGGTCTGGATTTCATGGTGACGGATCCCCTGGGCCCCTGGTTGGTCTCCCTCAATTCGGCATCGGGCGAGACACGGATCTGGGATGTCGAGGCCGGGACGGAGGTCCATCGGATCCGGGCGGGGGCGGGAGCGGGGGCGCAGTTCAGTCCGGACGGCACACGACTGGCGATCTGGGGGGATGGCCTGGTGTTGCTGGAGACGGGTGGATGGAAGCCGGTGCGCCTGCCGTTGGAAGCGGGTGGACCGGTCCTTGGCGCGGCGGCGTTTTCACCGGATGGAATGCGGTTGGCGGTGGTGTCGGACGTTTACGGCATCCTGTTGATGGACCTGGTGGGGAACCGGATCACGACGTGGATTGATCCGCCGAGTCCGTTGCGGATCCATGCCTTGGCCTGGAGTCCGGACGGCACGCGGTTGGCGGCGGCGACGGCGCAGGGGAAGCTCCGGGTCTGGGATCTGCCGGTATTGGCCGGGGAACTGGGGCGACGCGGGCTGGACCCGGGAGTGATCGATCCGGTGGAACGTCGGCAGCGGAAATGACGGAGGGGTCGGGGTGTGATCGCGTTGGGCAGCTGGAGCGGCGGGTGTCACCCGCCGAAATGGTGTTTTGACAGGCTCCTCGCCCACTCCCGCCCTACTGCATGGATCCGGTTCAACGTCGACCGGACGTCTCTGCTCCGAACCGCAGGGATCAGAACAGGGTCTGGACGGCGGTGCCGAGGACGTTGAGGGGGCCGGTGTCTTCGAGGCCCTCGGTGGCCTTGTCGACCTTCTGCAAGGTCATCTTGATGTTGCGGAGGAAGGTCTCGTCATTGACGAGCTTGCCGACGCTTCCCTGGCCGCTGTTGATCTTGGTGAGGATCTCGCGCAGGGCGGTGGACGCGGAGGTGAGTTCACGGGCCAGGGTGTCGTCGCGCAGCAGTTTGCCGACGCTTCCCTCACCGCGATCGACCGACGCGACCACCTTGCGGGTGTCGTCCACCAGTGCCCGGGTGTCGGTCATCATGACCTTCGCATCGGCGGCCAGGTCATTGAGGTTGGTGGCCATTCCGAGGGCATTGCGATGCAGGGTGTCGTCGAAGATGAGGCGACCGACGGTGCCACGACCCTCGGCGACCTGGGTGGCGACGGACTGGACGTTGGAGAGGATGGAGTTGATGCGGGGTTGATTGTCCTTGAGGAGTTCGGTGACGGGGCCGAGGAGCTTGGAGAAATCTTCACCGGAGAAGGACTTGGTCATGTTCTGGACGCCATCGGCCACGCCCTGGAGACGGTCCATGAGCGAGGCGAGATCGGGTTGTTCGCGCGTGGCGAGGAGGGCATCGGCCTCGGCAATGGGAGCGCCCGGGGTGCCGAAGTCGAGGGCGACGAAGTTCTGTCCCATGAGTCCGGTGAAGCGGATGGTGGCGGCGCTGTCGGTCCGGACCTGGGCATCCGAATCGATGCGGAGGGTGACCTCGACCTTGTCTTCGGCGAGGGCGATGCGGGAGACGCGGCCGACGGGAACACCGCCGAGTTTGACGGGGTCGCCGGGCTTCAGGTCCTGGACGGAATTGAAGCGGGCGCGGACGGTGCGACCGCCCTTGAACCAGTTGAGGCCGCCGCCGACTTCGAGGAGGAGGAAGGCACCGACAACGACGAGGGCGGCGAAGATGCCGAGTCGGGTTTCAAGCGAGTTGCGCATGGTGACAGGCGTGGGAAGGGAAATGGGTTCCCGCAGGGGAGTACATCACTGCGGGGTGAAATCTGCGGCAAGGAATTGTTGGAGGAGGGGAAGGGGATGGGAGCGGATCTCGGTGGGGGAACCGACGGCGACGATGCGGCCATCGACGAGGAATCCGATGCGATGGGCGATGCCGAAGGCGAGGTCGCGGTCGTGGGTGACGACGAGGGTGGTGGCGTGGGTTCGACGGTTGAGGGCGACGATCTCGCGTCCGATGGTCAGGGCGACCAGGGGATCGAGTTCGGCGGTGGGTTCGTCGAACAGGATCAACTGGGGATCCATGGTGAGGGCGCGGGCGATGGCGACGCGCCGGCGCATGCCGCCGGACAGTTCGGTGGGATATTTGTCGGCGGTGCCTTCGGGCAACTGGACCAGGGCGAGTTTCTCGGCGACGACCGCCTTGATTTCAGCGGGTGGACGGAGTCGGTGTTCGGAGAGGTAAAGCCCGACGTTCTGGGCGACGGTGAGGGAACTCAGCAGGCCGCCGCTCTGGAACACCATGGCCATCCGAAACCGATCCCGGAAGTCGTCGGCCAGAAGCTCCCCCTGGATGCGCACCTCGCCGCTGTCGGGGGATTCGAGGCCGATGAGGTGACGGAGGAAGACGGACTTGCCGGAGCCGCTGGGGCCCATGAGGACGAAGATTTCGGCGGGGGCGATCTCGAGGTCGAGTCCGCGCAGGACTTCCTGCTGGCGATAGCTCTTGCGGAGGTCACGGACGGTGACCTGGAGGCCGCCGTGGGTGGAGGCGACGGATGGGGCCGGGCTGGGGGCGGGCGTCATGCGTCGAAGGGTTGGAGGAGGCGGGTGAGGACGTAGTCGAGGAGGAGGACCAGGACGATGGAATTGGTGACGGCCTTGGTGACGGAACGGCCGACTCCGCGGGGGCCGCCGCGGGTCTGGAGGCCCTGATGACAGCAGACGGTGCCGACGGCGATGGCGAAGACGAAGGCCTTGATGAGGCCGTGGGCGATGTCCCAGGTGTCGACGACCTCGCGGAGGTTGGAGAAGAAGGTGGCCGCAGGGATGCCGATGTCGGCATTGAAGCTGGCGACGGCGGCGCCACCGAGCCATCCGACGAGGTTGGAGAACACGACGAGGGCGGGGAGGGCGATGGTGATGGCGACGATGCGGGGGAGGACGAGGTAATCGATGGGCTCGATGTTGAGGGTGCGGAGGGCATCCACTTCCTGGTAGACCTGCATGGAACCGAGTTCGGCGGCCATGGCGGAGCCGACGCGACCGGCGAGGAGGATGGCCATCATGACCGGGGCAAGTTCCTTGCAGAGGGAGATGCCGACCAGGCCGCCCAGTTGGGAACCGAGGCCACGTTCGACGAGGACGGAGCCGGCCTGGAGGACGAGGACGCCGCCGATGAAGAACGAGAGCATGCAGGCCATGAGCAGGCTGGCATTGCCGATCTCGAAGATCTGTTCACCGATGGAACGGCGGCGACGAAGGAATCCCGGCAACGCCCGGAGGGTGGCGCCGAAGAGCATGAGCATCTGGCCGAGTTCGCGAAACATGTCAGTGACCCCTGAAGACAAGCAGATGCCGGGGCATTTGCCCATTCCCCGATGTTTGTCCCCCATGGGAAGTCGATCCGGTCCGGGGCTGGGAATCCTCGCCCCCTGACCTTGCCGGGGCGGGGGGGGCAACCGGCGGTTGGTTCTGGGAGGGTGTGGATGGAACGGGACGGGGACCGATGCCGAACACGTGCCAGGTGCGGCGTTGATCCGGAGCCTTGGAGGTCTGGACGGCACCGAAGAACAGGCTGGTTCGGGAGTGTCCGGCCCGTTGTTCACGCCGCCAAAGGTTCCACAGGAAGGATTGGGAACGGGAATCGGTGGCGGGCCGGGTCTCCTGACGCCAGATCGACCAGAGCGGGCTGTAAAGGCGTTCGATGCTCTTGTTGTGGGGAAGGATTCCCTCGATGGGCGCGAGCACCTGCAAACGTTCGCTTCCGTCCTTCTCATGGCGCCAGGTGAACAGGGGCCAGAGATCGCGACGACGGAAGGCGCGTCCGGTCTCCATGTCTTCCTCCCGGATGTTGCTGTAGGCGAAGTAGAGGAACCGGTGGCGTTCGCGCTCCAGTGGTGGTGAATCCAGCTTCTTGTGGACGTAGAATGGCCAGGCAACGAAGTCGCTGGTCAGGGTGCCGGAAGTGGCGCGACCCCAGAGGGGCCAGAAACGCAGCGCCCGTTTGCCCGGTCCACGCGCCTTTCCAATGAACGGCCAGGGGGCAGCCCATTCCTCGTAGCGGGCAACCCGATTGGTCCGGTGACTGAAAAACAGCCACCAATCGTAGTCCATGGCGGGCGACCGGGTGCGCAGGTGGAAGGGGAATGCGTAGAGGTTGGTGGCCGGGTTGGCTCCGCCGATCCCCGTGGTCTCGCTGAAGAACAGGGGCCAGGCGAAGAAGTGGCGGCGATGTCCCGGGACCTGTTCGAGTTCGTCCAGGACATTGGTGCGCTGGGTGATGACCTTGGTCTCGGATCCAACCACCGGCCAGAATTGCCAGCCCGTGACCCCGCCCCCGTGTCGGACATGGAAGAAGGGGAGGAGATAATTGTCGGTGGTGACTCCCCGCTTCCGGGTCTGCGCCCAGAGCGGTACCAGCAGGAACTTCACCTCATCCCGGAACAGACGGTTCTTCAGGTGTCCGTAAATCGGAAGGATCGCGAGGTAGTCGTTGGTCCCGGAACTGGTCTGTTGCCGGAAATACAGGGGGAACAACGTCTGCCGACGCTTGACCTCGCCATCCAGGGACTCGGATCCGGCGAAGTTGAGCATCTGGAAGATCTGAAGCCGCCACTCCGTCCCGAACCGGTCGTAGGTGGCCAGCGGATAGACGAATTCCCACTCGGTCCGTTCGAGATCCGGTTCCCTCACCCCGGAGATCAATGGGGAGATCCGCCACAGGGAAAGTTCATCGGTCTTCTCCGTGCCCCAGATCGGGCCCAGGGCCTCGGTGCCCCGGCCCGGGTTTACCGTAAGCTCGTACTCGCTGAACAACGGTCCCCACCAACGATCCGTCCCGGAGGCGGATGCAGGCCACTGGCCGACAGCCAGCAGGATGGCCATCGCCCAGCCCAGACTGGAGGGATTGAAACGCAAGGGGCCGACGCTCGCGGAGGTCGCACGAGGAATCAAGCCGCGGACGGATGGGAATCGGGACGGCAAGCGGCGACGTTCGGGCGCCGTTGGCGAATGAGTGCGGCGAGTGGCACTCGCCGCCCCGTGTGGATGGAGCGGCGACGTTCGGTTGGCGTGACGGCTTATGGCGCGGTCTTCCCTCCCTGCCATCGATCTGGTCCCATCGTCCCCGATGTGGCGAATCGTGTTGTTGCTGGGTCTGGGTTTTCTCTGGGGTGGATGCGCCACGGGCATCGGGCCGAACCTCATCCGCAGCGAGAACCTCGATTACAACCAGCAGATCGTCCGTTCACTCGACGAACAACTCCTGCTCAACCTCGTCCGAACCCGGTACGTCGACACCCCCCTCTTCCTCGAGATGGGCAATGTCGTGGTCCAGTACTCCATCGAGGGACGCGGCAACATCGGGGCGGACCCCATCATCAGCGGTCCCCGTTCCACCCAACGCCTGCCGGTTGGCGCCGGGTTCACCTATGCCGAGCGTCCGACCATCACTTACACCCCGCTTCAGGGAGAACAGTTCGCACGCCGTCTCCTCTCCCCGATTCCTGCCGAGACCATCGTGCTCCTTTCCCAGTCGGGTTGGCCCATCGATCTCCTGCTGATGGTCTGTGTCCAGCGGATCAATGGAGTGGAGAATGCCGTTGAATCCGCCGGGCTTGCCCCCTCGGATCATCCCCGGTTCGAGGTGTTCGAGAACGTCGCCCGGAAACTCCGGACCTTTCAGCGCATGGGTGAACTCAGCCTCAGCCTGGAGTTGGCCACCAATGGGGGTGGTCATCGGATCCGGTTGTTCCCCCGGGCAATCACCAACAACGCCGTCATTCCAGACGCGTTCTATATCCGGGACGCTCTGAAGATGGACATGGAACGAAAGGATTTCCTGCTGCGGAACGGCGGCCATGCGCAGGGGCCCGATGAGATCGCCATCGATGCCCGGTCCCTGGCGGCGGTGATGGGTTTCATGGCAAAGGGGATTGAAGTGCCGCCCGCCCATGCCGCGGCCGGGATTGTCCCGATGTTGCGCGGGACCAGTGGACAGGCGGTCCCGTTCCTGGAACCCGCCCTCCGCTACTTCCACATCCGACAATCGGCTTCGCGTCCGGACAAGGCCGCGGTGAAGATCTTTCACCGGGATCACTGGTTCTATCTGGAGGAGAACGATGTCCAATCGCGGGTTGCGTTCGCCCTGTTGCACACGCTGTTCTCCCTCCAGACCGCGACCGGCAACGGACGCCAGCCTTTGCTGACGATTCCGACCGGGCCGTGACCCGGGTGAGCCTCGAAGGACGTCCAAAAGGAGACACGAAGGAGGGTGGCAACCCGTTTGGAAGCCATCTCTGGCCGCAAACAGTCCCATTCGGTTCCTCAGGCCTCCTTTGCAGTTCGAATCCTGTCATTCGGCTCTCCATCGATTCTCGTGGACAGCCGCCACGGCGGGCATCCCTCCTGCCATTTGCCGCGGCGAGACGCTCAACTTCGTGTTGCAGGTGCAACACGAAGTTGAGCGTTTGGGCGGAAGGACGCGATGGATGCCGAGGTGGGTGAAGCGGGTCCACGCACGCGAGGTGTGCGCCGGGTTCAGAGCGTCGATTCGATGGTGTGACCGCCCTACCAGATCTTCACCCGGACCGAGACTGGGCGCCACATGGGATCGCCTTCCTTGATCCCGAAGGCCTGGTAGAACTCGGCCATGTTGGAGATGGGACCGATGGCACGGAACATCCCGGGGGAATGGGGTCCGACAGCGACCTGACGACGGAGGGCTTCTTCGCGGAACTGGGTGCGCCATTGTTGGGCCCAGGAAAGGAAGAAGCGTTGTTCCGGGGTGAATCCATCGATGAGCGGGACCCGTTTGTTGGCGAGGGAACGTTGCAGGGCTTCGAAGGCAATCGAGGTGCCGCCGAGATCGGCGATGTTTTCGCCGAGTGAAAGGGCGCCATTCACGTTGAGCCCGGGCAACGCGGTGTAGTTGTTGTACTGCTCGATGAGGGCGGCGGCGCGCGCGGTGAACTTCTCGGCATCCTCCGGCTGCCACCAATCGGCGAGGTTGCCCTCGGCATCGTAACGGCGGCCCTGGTCATCGAATCCGTGGGTGATCTCATGCCCGATGACCGCGCCGATCGCGCCGTAATTGACGGCGTCATCGAGGGTGAAATCGAAGAAGGGCGGCTGGAGGATGCCGGCGGGGAAGACGATCTGATTGGCGGTGGCCTGGAAGTAGGCGTTGACGGTGGGCGGCGTCATTCCCCATTCGGACTTGTCCACCGGTTTGCCGAGCTTGGCCAGGTTCCGTTTCGTTTCGAATTGGGTCGAAGCCCGCACATTGCCGAAGAGATCGTCGCGTCGGATGGCCACGGTGGAGTAGTCGCGGAACCGGTCGGGATGACCGATGCGGGCCTGGAAACGGTCGAACTTGGCGAGCGCCTTCTGCCGGGTGGCCTCGGTCATCCAGTCGAGTTTCTGGAGTCGCTCGCGCATGACGACCTGGATGTTGGAGATCATTTCGTCCATGCGGGCCTTGGCCTCGGGCGGGTAATACCGGGCGACATAGAGTTGGCCGAGGGCTTCGCCGATCCCGCCGTCAACCATCCGGGCGGCGCGTTGCCATCGGGGTTCCATGGCGGGGGTGCCGCGGAGGATGGTGGAGTAGAATCGGAAATGTTCCTGCTCGAACGCTGCGGGCAGCAAGGGGGCGGCATCAGCCAGCGTCTTGTACCGGAGATAAGTCTTCCACTCGGACAGGGGCCGGGCAGCGAGCTGTTCCTGGAGGCCTTCAAAAAACCGGGGTTGACCGACGATGATGTCGCCATCGATCGCGGTTCCGATGCCGCGTTCGGTCAGGTAGAGGGCGAGGGGGAAGGCGGCGAGTTTCCCGGCGAGTTCGGACCCGGGCATCTTGTTGTAGTTGGCGAGACGGTCGCGGAGTTCGACCGGGGTCCTGGCATTTTCAGCAAGGGACTTTTCCACCTCGAACACCGTGCGTGCATGGGCCGCGGCGTCCTCGGGGGAATCGCCGGCGAGGATGAGCAGGATGGCGACATGGCCGACGAACGCGGTGCGCTGCTTCTCGAACTGCGGACTGAAGTAGTAGTCACGGCTGGGGAGGCTCATCCCGCCCTGGACTGCGTAGAGCCCGTTGACCCCGCTGTTCTTCTGGTCGGCATAGACATAGGAGCTGAACAGGGCGCCGGCTCCCAGGTTGTGCAGTGATGCCACGACCCGGACGAGATCCTCCGCACCGGCGATGGCCTCGATGCGGGCAAGATCGGCTTCGATCGGCTTGAGTCCGGCGGCGTTGATTGCGCCTTCATCCATGGCCGAGGCAAAGAAGTCGCCGACCTTCTGTTCCACGGAGCCGGCCGGATGGGAACCGGCGGACACGGTCTCAAGGATGCTGCGGAGGGCGGCCCAGTTGAACTGGGAGAGTTCCTCGAAACCGCTCCATCGGGCCTTGTCGGCGGGAATCGGATTTTCCCGGGCCCAACGGCCAAAGGCGAACTGGCGGAAATCAGCGCGTGGATCCGCGTTGGTGTCCATGAGGGCCACACTGAACCGGGGTGGGATCGGCGCGGCGACCTCGGCGGCACGGGCGCTGGGAACCAGGGCCAGACCGAGGGCGAGGAGAAAGGCGGGACCGTGCTTCATGTTCCGGCGATGCGACGGGATTTGCCGAGGTCTGGCAATGCGGGACTGGGCGGCTCAACCCTGGCTCCTGGCCGGCATTCCTCCGGGATGTGGAACGCCAAGCCGACAATCGGACCGCGCCACTGAGTCCCTCTCTGTGCTCGCTGTGTCCTCTGTGGTGAATGCTCCCTCCGTCCCGACGCAGAATCAGGGGGGAACCTCACACGAAGGCACGAAGCCACGAAGGATCAATCTGTGTAATCAGCGAAATCTGCGGCCAGCCCCTCTCCGGGTTTCTCGGTTTCGCTCTCTCCCTATCTGTGGCTCTTGATTGCCCAAATATTGGGCTGGACTGAAAGCCCATGTCTATGTACGTAGGAAGCCGTCACCCCGAGAGCCATGAATGCCCTACTTCCAATCCTATTAACTGGGATCCTGTGTGGTGCCACGCCCGTTCTGGCATCTTCCTGGC
>CAZDYB010000001.1:0-5072 GCA_964509045.1 uncultured Akkermansia sp. | reverse complement strand
CAGTAACCCCGAGATCCATGCAAGCCCTACGTCCAATCCAATTAACAGGGATCCTGCGTGGTGCCACGCCCGTTCGGGCAACTTCCTCCCCCCCCCCCCGGCATCGCTGAGCATTGAGTCGCACCATCCGGGGATTCGCATCCAGCTATTGCCGGACCTCGTCTGGATCCTCGTACCAGTCGAGCCAGCGCGACCGGAGATGCGAGTTGCCCTGGAAAGGCTCGTTCACCGTCATTCAACAGCGGCGCGGCCCGGCCAGTTCTCGACCCGGGAAATGCAGTGGCAACAGGTACGGGATCTGGAGGACTATATGAAGGAGTTCCCGGATTCCCCCTACAATCCTTCCGTCCGGATCGGATTGGCCTGGTTTCATCAGTCGGTCTATCGATTGAGCCAGGCGCGGGAATATTGGAAGGCAGCGTGGCAGGACACATCGCAATATAGCTCAGGCATCGGAAAGCAGTTGGCCGACGAGGCACTGGCACGGGGTGCACGCTTGATGGTGGTGCAGGGGGCTTACGCAGATTTGTGGGAAGCCCTGGATACCGCAGGGAACCGGGCGCTGGATGGCGGCCCATTATCCCAGATCCATGCCCGTACCCTGGAAAAGTATCATCGGGTGCAACGGTTTCCGCAGTGGTCCTATAAGTGCGGTGTGCTGGCGCTTGACCAGTTGGCCATGCTTCGACCACGCGATGGATACCGTCGATTCGATCTGATCGCGTTGGATTCACCCGAGGGCGGCTATGATCTCAGTACGTTGGTGGATGTGGGACAGGCGCATGGAGTGGGAGTTGAAGCCGTCTATCGAACGGTTGGTGATTTCATCCCGGTACCGTCGGTGGCCCATCTCAAATATCGGCACTATGTCACGATAACGGCGATGGACGGGGATCGGGTGCGGGTGGTGGACACCGGTGCCAAGCAGGCCATGTGGGTTCATGTGGAAGATCTGAACACGGAATTGACCGGATATTTCCTGGTGGAAGATTCGACAGGTCTCCAGGACTTCCGCTCGGTCGGTGTGGAGGAAGGACGCTCTATTGTGGGGCAAAGCTACTCGTCGTGTCCTCCAACGGATCCCGAGGATGCACCGGCCCCTACTTGCAATGGCAACAACTCTGGTAACGGCACCGGAAATGGTGGGTCAAGGAACTCTTGCAGCTCGTGCATGCCCCAGAATCGGCGTGCAACCGGAAAGGCCAACGGCATGATCGATTGGGAGGTGAGTGAACCCTTCATCAATCTTTGGCTTCACGATACTCCACTCGCTTATCCGACAGCCGTGGGAGCAGAAGTCGCCTTCGATCTGAGCTTCAAGCAGCGGGATGAGAACGGTCTCTGGGAGGTGCCCTTCGGTGGCTGGTTTGGACCCGGGGACACCATCTATGCGCCAGCGATGACCACGGTCGGAAAGAGTTGGTCCAGTTCCTGGACCGGAGTGGTCACCACCTATGGACAGAACTATTCCCTCTCATGGTCCTCCCGGGTGTTTCGTCCCGGCGGTGGTTATACCGTTTATCAGTTCACCGAGAACAACAACGCTTCAGCGGTGAATTACCGGGACAACAGTTGGATGGAAGCCGTGCGGGACGGCAGTCACAACCTGCTTGGGTTGGTGGTTCATTTTCCGGACGGATCCAGTTGGACCTTCGATCATGAGAACACATCGGTTGCATATGGCTGTCTCTTCCTCAGCGGACGGACTGATCCGGCCGGGCACACCACGGTTTTCCAATACGACAGCGCCGCCACCACTGTGGTGGCTTTGAAATATGTAATTGATCCGGACGGCGGTACCAACACCGTCAGTCGCAACATTACCGACAACAAACCGTACCTCATTACTGGAGTCCAGGGTCCCAACGGAAGTGTCACGCTGACCTACAATTCGGATGATCAACTGGTCTCGATCACCGATAGCGTGGGAATCATCAGTGAGGTTGGTGGGCACGACGGGTATGGTTGGCCATCGTGGATCCGGACACCCTATGGCAAGACGGAGTTCCATCTCCAGACCGACTGGTGGCTCGAACGGACCGCCACCGTTCGGCATCCCGATGGTGGAAGGGAGGCTTACGGGCTCTACGACTTGGTTTCCACCAACCAGATCCCAGCCCAGTTCGACTCCATGCCGGTCTCACCGCTGAACACGTTGGAAAACGGGTATCGCAATCATGGCAACACCCTTTATTGGAACCGTCAGCATTTCGCCCAATTGTCCACCACCAACCTCTATGCGTTGGTTGCCGGCGACTTCAAGCGGGGCCGAATCCGTCACTGGCTGAACATCCCTGGCTACGACGGCGACTATAGTCATGCGGATACCCCTGCCCACGAGCAGGACCCGAGTCCGGACGGTACCACCGAGGGGCAGGTCACCTTCTATGATCACGATGGAAAGGTGCATGTGCGAACCCGGGGCGATCAGGTCAGCCCCGGGGTGGTCGCCCGTCTGATGCCCGATGGAACCACCCACTCCACCCGCTACGAACGCAATTCGCTTGGGAATGTCACCCGGTCGATCGAACGGTGGAGCGATGCCAACGGTGTCCAGTACCGCACCAACACCTTCACCCTGGACGCCAACGGCATTGATCTCCTGACCCATGTCGGTCCTGCCGGGCATCTCGAGGTCGGTTACGCCTACGACAGCGCTCATCCGCATCAACCGGTCCGGATGACCAATGCAGTCGGTGATGTGACTCATTTCACTTACAACACCGCCCAGCAATTGACCTCCGTCACCACCGAGGCCAACGAAGTCACCACCCACACTTATGACGGGAACAATCGCCGAACCAAGACCGTTTTGAGCCACAGCACCACGCCCATCAGCACCAACCTCTTCACCTGGTCCGGCGGACGCCTCCGAACCCACACTGATCCGCGTGGCTTCACCACTACCAACACGTGGGACAATCTCGGTCGTCTGAGCCGGGTGGATTATCCGGATGGCAGCAGCGAACATCACCTCTATGCCTTCCAGTCCGGGCACGGCTACGCAAACCTGTCAGCCGCCTATCCCAATGGCAGCGGCGCCTCCAGCCTGTTGGATCGAACCGCCTTTGTGAACCGGCTTGGCCAGACCAACTTCACCACTTGGGATTCCCTCCGCCGGGTCGCCTATACCCGGGACACCCGCGGCACCCTGACCGCCTACCAGTATTGCGACTGCGGCTCCCCCTCCGACGTCACGATTGGCTCAGGGATCAGTGGTCTCGCGGAGACCACCAGCTATGTCCATGACCAGCAAGGCCGTTTGCTTCAGGTGATCCATCCCGGGTCCGAAGTGCAGACCAATGCCTATGACCTGCCCGGGCGTTTGATTGCCCGCGGTGATGCCCTCGGGTGGACCACGAATACCTGGGACAACCTTGGGCGGTTGGTGTCGGTCCACAATGCGGCCGGCCTCTTGCTGACCAACAGCTACGGCATCGAGAACCTGATTCTGGTCAGTGTCGATGCCCACGGTGCCGCAACCACCAACACCTGGGATGAGGCCCATCGACCAATCACGCGGAGCACCGGCGCCGGGAGTCATCACTTCGGTTACACCGCCGGCCAATCGAGTCCCGCGAACCGGACCAACGAACTGGGTCACGTGACGCGGTGGAATCGCGATGCCAGCGGACAGCTTACCAACGAGGTGACGCTGGAGTTGCGGAGTGGTTCGCTGGTGGCGCTGTCCACCAACCAGTATGCGTATGACGGGACTGGTGCGATGATCGACCTGTGGGACGGTAAGAATCAGCGGACCCAGTGGCGATACGATGTGCAGGGCAGGGTGAGTGCAAAGCTGTATGCGAACAACGTCACCAATCTGACGTATCTCTATGACGCACTCGGTCGTCTCACCAACCGCTGGAGCCAGGCCAAGGGCAACACGGCGTATGCCTACGACGCGGGGGGAGGTCTGGTGACGGTCAATTATCCCAGCAGCACCGACCTCACCTACGCGTATGATGCGTTGGGACGCTTGACGAACATGGTCGACGCCGTGGGCACGACGAAGTACACCTATTCGAATGGCCTGTTGGCGACCGAAGATGGTCCGTGGGCCAATGACACCGTGGCTTGGGATTACAACAACGCCCGGATGCGCAGCGCCCTCCGGCTTCAACAGACTGCCACCCATTGGTGGACCAACAGCTATGCATGGGACGCCTCGCATCGGTTGGCCTCCGTGACCAGTCCCGCCGGCACCTTCACCTACGGCTACACAGGCCCGGGACAGCTTCGCTCTGGCTACAGCGCACCGGGGGGCAGCGTGACCAATCTGTATGACAACCTTGGCCGGCTCACCCTCACCGCGTGGAAGAACACGTCCGGGACGGTGTTGAACGCGCATGGTTATGAACTCGACGCCGCCCAGCAGCGGACCCGCCAGATGCGGACCAACAGTGCGGCGAGCCACAGTCATACCCTGGGCTATCAGTACGATGGCATGGGTCAGGTGACCCATGCCCGGGCGACGAACAACGCGACAGGGTTGCCGGTGACCGGGGAATTGTTGGGACTGACCTACGACGCGGCATGGAACATGACCGCGCGGACCAATGGAGGAACGGTCAATTATGGGGTCAACAATCTGAATCAGGTGACCGGGGATGGCGGTACCTATACGTACACCTACGACAACAACGGCAATCGAACGTACCGGACAGCGAGCGGAGGCGGGTACGTGTTGATGGTTTACGACGACGAAAACCAGTTGATCCGTCAGGAGACGGACACCAGCACCACGTGGGACTCGTACCGGTTCAAGCTGGAATATGTGTATGACGGCAAGCTGCGGTTGAGGGAGCGGAAGTATTACACGTGGTTGAGCGGGAACTGGTATCCGACATCGACGGAACGCTACGTGTACGACGGGATGTTGGTGGTTCAGGAACGGAATACCGGCACCCCTGCAGTCACCTACACCCGCGGCGTGGATCTGTCCGGCAACCTGGACGGTGCCGGTGGCATCGGCGGGTTGCTCGCACGCAGCCACGGATTCAATTCCGGGACCGGAGCATGGAGCACCCACAGCGCGTATCACGCGGACGGGAATGGCAACGTGACTGCTC